>JAGPCN010000124.1 GCA_018058035.1 Fuscovulum sp. | reverse complement strand
TTCTGCGCCAGCACGTCCGAGGCGACCTGGCTCCAGCCCTCGGGCACCTCGACGGCCTCGTTGCGGAACACGATCTTGCCGTCGGGATTGCGGATTTCCGAGGTGGTGACGGAAAAGGCCATGGCGCCATAGGCACCGGTCGTCTCACTCGTGAACTTGCGCTCGATCTTCATTGCCCCTGATCCTTGCTGATGGCCGCCGTTCGGCGCGCCGCCTTGGTCCCCGTTCGCGCAGCCAGGCGGCAGACCGACAGCAAAAATCCCCGCCCTGGCCGCAACGTGCAGTCAGGGGGACGGCACCGTTCGCACGGGTGCCTGATTATCTGGATCACTGCTCTCGCCCGCCCGCACTAGATATAGTGTCTGTCCGGACCGCTTCGTCAAACTGTCGTAATTGACGGGCGGGTTCAAACACTTTTTTAGCAAGTCGTCGCGGATTTTTCTCTTGACGGGATCACGGGCCGCTCACGCAGAAGTCAGCGATCTGCAGGGGCGCTATGCCCCCGGTTGTGGGCCACCCTGTGGACAAGAGCTGGAGCGTTTTCTGAACTGTGCCGGAATTTCCCGGAAATGAGCCGGGTTGCAGCGGGGGCTTCAGAAACCGCTTCAGCCCCGGGATAAAACCCTGTCCCGGCGATATCGCGATTCTGCGCCGCCCGGTCAGGCGCGCCGAGGTGTGGCAGATCGGTTGATCAGGACGATCCCCGCCGCCACCAGCGCCCCGGGGCCGAGAATCGTGGGTGACAGCGGCTCGCCATAGATGGCGGCCCCCATCAGGATCGCCAGCACCGGCGTCAGAAAGGAAAACGCCGCCACCGTCGACGCAGGATAGACCGACATCAGCCAGAGCCAGGCGATGAAGCCGCCCGCCACCACGGCAGTCGACTGGAACAACAGCCCCGCCACATGCAGCGGCTGCAACTCGCGCAGCAGCGGCCCGAATGCGGGCGCCACCGCCAAAAGGATCGGCGCCGAGACCAGCACCATCCAGAACAGCTGCCGCTCGGGGCCCTCGGCGCGCATCGCCGGACGGCGCGCGACAAAGGCCGTGCCTGCCCAGCCAAACGCCGCCCCAAGCGCGCAGAGATCGCCGATCAGGCTGCCCTCGCCGCCCTGCGCACCCGACAGGATCGCCCAGGCGGTGCCCGAAAAGGCCAGCGCCAGCCCCACGGCCTTTTGCGGGGTGATCCGTTCGCCCAGCCCGAAATGCGCCATCAGCGCGAACCAGAGCGGCATCGAATACATCAGTACGGACGTGCGGCCCACCGTGGTCAGATCCAGCGCCAGGAACAGGCACAGGAACTCGGCCGCGAACAGCGTGCCCATCAGGAGGCCGGGCCGCAGCACCTCTCGGCGCAGCCGCGGCGGGCGTCCGCGCCAGGTCAGGAAGGCCCAGACGAACACCACCGCCAAGGCCGAGCGCAGGCCCGCAAAGAACACCGGCTGCAATCCCTGGTTCACGAAGGCCACGATGACCTGGTTGAAGGCCAGCAAGCCTTGCACCCCCAGCAGCATGGCCAGCCCTGCCCCGTCCAGCCGCGTCTTCTGCATCCCGATCCCTGCCCCCTGATGCGGGCCGGGCCGAATTCCCCCCCGCGTCCTCTGTGTTTTGCATTGACCGGCGGGCGACCACAAGCAAGGCTTCGCGCCGGACCCCGGGCAGACGGGGACAGGTGCGGAGGGTGCGATGAGTCTGGTCAAGACATTGGTCAAGGTGGCGATCGGGGTGGCGATCGTGAAGGGGGTCTCGTCGCTGGCAGGCGGCAGCGCCAGCGCCGCACCCGAGTTGCAGGACACCGGGCGTTCGGGCACCGGCTCGGCCGGCCGCGGCACGCGCTATGACGGCGGCCGCGGCGCCAGCGTGCCGGGTGGCCTGGACGGCCTGATGGACGATGTGCTGCGCGGCGGGCGCGGCAACAGCACCCGCAGCACCCGCAGCGAACGCGGCGGCGACCTTCTGGACGAGATCATGGGCAGCCCGCGCAAGTCGACGCGCAAGACCGCACCGCAAGGCGGGCTTCAGGACGTGCTGGAGCAGATGACCGGCGCGCGCACGGGGCGCGGCGGCGGGCAGTCCGGCGCAGGCGGCCTTGGCGACCTGCTGGGCTCGGTGCTGGGCACGACCGCGGCGCGGCCCGGCTCGCTGCGGGTCGAGGACGAGGACGAGATCTCGGCCGCGCTGATGCTGCGCGCGATCATCCAGGCGGTGAAATGCGACGGCGCCATGGATGCGGAGGAAAAGCGCAAGCTGACGCAGGCGATGGGCGATGCCGACCCGGCCGAGGTGCAGGCGGTGAACGCCGAATTGCAGCGCCCGGTCGATGTCGAGGCGCTGGTCAGGATGGTGCCGAACGGGATGGAGGCGCAGGTCTACCTGGCCTCGCTGTCGGCCATCGACCTGGACCAGCAGGCCGAGGCGCAATACCTGCATGCCCTTGCCCAGGCGCTGGAACTGACGCCGGAAGAGGCCAACGCCCTGCACGACCGCGCCGGGGCGCCCCGGCTTTACCGCTGACTTTACCGCTGAGGTTCCCTTTCCCCGCCACCCGGTGTAGGGCTGGCCCGTAGACGGCCAGGGAGGGCCCGGATGAGCGGGCCACAGGCCGAAAACTCGCGCGCGGCGCTGTTGATGGTGGGCTCGATGGCGTTCTTCGCCATCGAGGACCTGTTCCTGAAACGCTCGGCCGAGGCGATGCCGCCGGGCCAGGTTCTGGCGCTGACCGGCGGCGCCGGCGCGCTGGTGTTCTGGGCGCTGGCGGCGCGGCAGGGCCAGCCCGTCTGGTCGCGCGATGCGCTGCGCGGCATGCCGCTGGTGCGGACCCTGGCCGAAGCCGGGGCGGCGATGCTTTATATCCTGGCGCTGGCCTGGGCGCCCCTGTCGATGACGGCGGCGATCCTGCAGGCCTCGCCCCTGGTGGTGGTGGCCGGTGCTGCGCTGTTTCTGGGCGAAAGGGTCGGCTGGCGACGCTGGGTGTCGATCCTCGTCGGCTTTGCCGGCGTGCTGGTGATCCTGCGGCCCTGGGATGCCAGTTTCGATCCGGTCGGCCTGCTGACGGTGGCCTGCGTGCTGGTGCTGGCGGTGCGCGACCTGTCGACACGGGTGATGCCGGCGCGGATCGGCACCTTTCAGGTGGCCGCCTGGGCCTATCTGGGGCTGGTTCCGGCGGGGGTGGCGCTGATGGCGGGCCTGGGCCAGCCCTGGGTGACGCCGACGCCCGCGCAATGGGGCGGGCTGGCCGGCGCGCTGGTCTCTGGCCTTTTCGGCTACTACGCCGTGGTCGCGGCGATGCGTCTGGGCGAGGTCTCGGTGGTGGCGCCGTTCCGCTATACGCGGCTGGTGTTCTCGGTCCTGGTGGCGGTGATCTTCCTGGCCGAACGCCCCGACGGCTGGACCCTGGCGGGTGCCGCCATCGTGGTCGGATCGGGGCTTTACGCCTTTGCCCGCGAGCGCGCCCGCAAGCGCCTTTCCCTTGCAACGGATCGCGGCTAAACGGGCGGATGAGAGCACCCTTTCAGTGGCGGGAGACCCCATGAGCACGATCATCGACATTCACGCGCGTGAAATCCTGGACAGCCGGGGCAATCCCACCATCGAGGTGGACGTGGTGCTGGAATCGGGCGCGATGGGCCGCGCGGCGGTGCCCTCGGGCGCGTCCACCGGCGCGCATGAGGCGGTGGAGCGCCGCGACGGCGACAAGGGCCGCTACATGGGCAAGGGCGTGCTTGAGGCGGTGGCCGCCGTCAACGGCGAGATCGCCGAGGAACTGGTGGGCTATGACGCGACCGAACAGGTCGGCATCGACCGCACCATGATCGAGATGGACGGCACGCCGAACAAGGGCCGGCTGGGCGCCAATGCCATCCTGGGCGTGTCGCTGGCGGTGGCGAAGGCCGCGGCGGAATTCTCGGGCCAGCCGCTTTACCGCTATGTCGGCGGCACCTCGGCGCGCATCCTGCCGGTGCCGATGATGAACATCATCAACGGCGGCGCGCATGCCGACAACCCGATCGACATCCAGGAATTCATGATCATGCCGGTCGGCGCCCAGGACATCCGCGAGGCGGTCCGCATGGGCTCCGAGGTCTTCCACACGCTGAAGAAAGAGCTTTCGGCGGCGGGCCTGTCCACCGGGATCGGCGACGAGGGCGGCTTTGCGCCGAACCTGAAATCGGCCCGCGCGGCGCTGGATTTCATCGTCAAGGCGATCGAGAAGGCGGGCTACAAGGCGGGCGAGGATATCTTCCTGGCGCTGGACTGCGCGGCCACGGAATACTTCAAGGACGGCATGTATGTCATGGCAGGGGAAAAGAAAAACCTTAGCCCCAAGCAGAACGTCGACTTCCTGGCCAAGCTGGCGGCCGACTATCCGATCATCTCGATCGAGGATGGCTGTTCGGAAGATGACTGGGACGGCTGGAAGATGCTGACCGACAAGCTGGGCGGCAAGATCCAGCTGGTGGGCGACGATCTCTTCGTCACCAACCCGCGCCGCCTGGCCGAGGGGATCAAGCGCGGCACGGCCAATTCCATGTTGGTCAAGGTGAACCAGATCGGCACCCTGACCGAGACCTTGGAAGCGGTCGAGATGGCGCATCGTGCGGGTTATACCAACGTGATGAGCCACCGTTCCGGCGAAACCGAGGATTCGACGATTGCCGACCTCGCCGTGGCCACCAACTGCGGCCAGATCAAGACCGGGTCGCTGGCGCGCTCGGACCGGCTGGCCAAGTACAACCAGCTGATCCGCATCGAGGAAATGCTGGGCGAAACGGCGGAATACGCCGGCGACAGCATCCTGAAGGGCTGATGTTGCGCGCCCCGGAGTTTTCGAAAACTCCGGACCGATTTCTTCGAAGAAATCGGCGGCTGCCCCTGGGGTGGCCGCCCGCCTGATCTGACATTTGGCCCCATGCCTCGGCTGATCCTATTGAACAAGCCTTACGACATGCTGTGCCAGTTCACCGATGGCGCGGGTCGGGCGACGCTGGCCGATGTTGTGCCGGTCAAGGACGTCTACCCGGCCGGGCGCCTGGACCGCGATTCCGAAGGGCTGGTGGTGCTGACCGACGACGGGCGGCTGCAGGCGCGGATTTCTGACCCTCGGCACAAGATGGAAAAGACCTATCTCGCCCAGGTCGAGGGCGTTGTCAGCAATGCCGCGCTGGAGGCGCTGCGCCGGGGCGTGGCGCTGAAGGACGGCCCCACCCTGCCCGCCCGCGCCCGAAGGGTGGATACGCCCGCATGGCTCTGGCCTCGGGTGCCGCCGATCCGGGTGCGGCAGACGGTGCCGGACGGCTGGCTGGAACTGACGATCCGCGAGGGGCGAAACCGCCAGGTCCGCCGGATGTGCGCCGCCGTGGGCCTGCCTTGCCTGCGCCTGATCCGCTGGCGGGTGGGCGACTGGACGCTGGAAGGCCTGCCCCCCGGCGCCTGGCGCGAAGCACGAGAGCCCTGAGCGCCGCTGCGCGGCCGATCCCTACGGTCCGGCCAGGCAGACAAAGGCGGACCCGCGCTGCCGGTCCGGAAAGGGGTGCAGCCTGGCCATTCGCGCGCTGCAGGGTCCCTTGTGAGAGGGGCCGAAAGCAAACGGCCGCGCCTCACCGGGGCGGCGGCGGTTGCGGCGGCCTGAGCCATCGCGTGTGCCCTGGGACCTTTGGCAAGGGCGACGGGCGGCAATTCGATGGCCTGTACCATTGCGGCGTCGTTTTGAGGCGGCTCGCCGGTCCTGTGCCCCGGGCTTTTCCCGAAGACGGCCGGTATCAGACGGTCCCCCCGGATCGTCGCGGCGGATGGGGACCGCTACAGCATCGACGCAGCCGGCGGGTTGCTCCGCATGACGTGCGGGCAGGGTCTCGGCTTGCAGAGGGGCCGCCTCCGATGCGGGCATGAGAAGGGGCTTCGGCTCTTGGCGCGATGCCGCAAGGTCCGGGCTTTCGCGCGCTGCGGCCTGCCCCCAGGAGCTTTCGCTATCTTGTATCCTTTTGACCCGGGATCCCTTTCCCCTGAGCTCCGGCCCACAACCCCTTCCCCCGCCCCCTATCCCCCATGCCGGTTTCCTTGCCCAATGGCCTCGGTCCGGCTCGACGCGGCGCATTCCTGTCGCTTTCGTCAGGTTGTCATGCAGAAGGCTCTCTCCCGGGGTTTGGCAGATTCCGGCGTATGGTCCATACGGGCGCATGGACCAATCGACCGGGCTGTACGTACGGGCGTATGGTCCGAAAGGCCGTATGGTCCGAACGGGTGAGCGGTAGGCGGGTTGCCGGTGGGCGGGTTGGCGACCGGACGAAAGGGGCAAAGCGTGACGGAAGCGGATCGGATCATTTCCCGACTGGGCCTGAAGCCCCATCCCGAAGGTGGCTGGTATCGCGAAACCTGGCGCGGTCCGGAAATCGCCGAGCGCCTCCCGGCGTCTGCGGTTTCCGGCGGCACCGGTGCTGTCGACCCGGAGCGGATGACGGGCGGCCGCGCAACGGGAGGAGACTCGTCGCCGGCGGGTAGCGCAACCGCTGGGGATATTGTCGCGGCAAGGGAAATCGCGGCACAGGAGGAAATCGTGTCTCATGGCGTTGTCGCTCTTCCAGGTGGTGTCCCGACACCAAGGGGAATTGCAGCACCGGGGGCAATCGCGGCGGCTGTGGAAATTGCGGCTCCAGGAGGTACCACGGCTCCAGAAGTCGTCACGACACCATCGGGAAACGCGGGGCCGGAAGGCTTGGCGGCGCCAGAAGGACTCGCCGCGCCGGTAGGACAGGATCGAACATATGGGGTCCGCGCTTCGGACCGGATCGGCGCCGCTAGAGGCGGCCCAACGATCGGGGGCGATTCCGCTGGCAACCCGGGTGGACCTCGAATGGCAGAAGACCAGGTCGGGACGGCCGGGCGGTCCTCCGGCACGGCGATCCTGTTCCTGCTGAAGGCCGGCGAGTGCAGCCACTGGCACCGGGTCGACGCTGATGAAATCTGGCTCTGGCACGCCGGGGCACCGCTGATCCTGTCGATGGGAGAGGCCACCGCGCGGGACTTGCGGCTTGGCCCCGACGTGCTGGCCGGCGAGGTGCCGCAAGCGGTGGTGCCAAGGCACTGGTGGCAGGCGGCGCGGTCGACCGGCGACTGGACGCTGGTCTCCTGCACCGTCAGCCCGGGGTTCCGCTTCGAGGGGTTCGACCTGGCGCCGCCGGGCTGGGCCTTGCCCCGCGTGTAACCGACACAACTTTGCCATGGCAGACCGGGGCGGGCAGCGCTAAAGCCGATGCATGACCGCACCAACCCAGTCCGGAGACAGCCTGTCCGGCTTTCTCTACGCCCTTGCGGCCTATCTCCTCTGGGGGTTTCTGCCGCTTTACATGAAGGCCCTGGCCGAGGTTCCGGCGCCCGAAGTGGTGGCGCATCGGGTGATCTGGTCGGTTCCGGTGGCGCTGGCGGTGCTGGCCTGGCTGGGGCGGACGGCCGATCTGAAGGCGGCGCTGAAATCGCCGAGGATGCTGGCGATGGCGGCGGCGACGGCGGCGATGGTCTCGGCCAACTGGGGGCTCTATGTCTGGGCCATCGGATCGGGCCATGTGCTGGATGCGGCGCTTGGCTACTACATCAACCCGCTGTTCTCGGTCTTTCTGGGCGCGGTGCTGCTGGGGGAACGGCTGCGCGGCATCCAGTGGCTGGCGATCCTTTGCGCGGTGATTGCGGTAGCGATCCTGACCTGGGAGACCGGCCGGCTGCCGCTGATGGCCCTGGGGCTGACGCTGACCTGGGGGATCTACGCCTATCTGAAACGCCGGCTGCCGATCGGGCCGAACCAGGGTTTCGCGCTGGAAGTGGTGCTTCTGCTGCCGCTGGCGCTGGCCTATGCGGGCTGGCTGGGCCTGTCCGGGCAGTCGCATTTCACCTCGGAGGGCGCGGCGACCACCACACTGCTGGTCGTCATCGGGCTGGTGACGGCGGGTCCGCTGATGCTTTATGCCAACGGCGCCAAGCGGCTGCGGCTTTCGACCATCGCGATCATGCAATACATCGCGCCGACGATGATCTTCCTGACCGCCGTGTTCCTGTTCGACGAGCCGTTCAGCCGGGTCAAGCTGGTCGCCTTCGGTTTCATCTGGGCAGCGATGGCGGTCTATTCGGCCTCGATGCTGCAGCGGGTGCGGTCCTGACCGGGCCGGCGGCGATCTTTCGCGGAAAGGTCGGGCGCGGATTTTCGACGAAAATCCGGGTCAGGGCCGGCTGATCTGGCCGCCGCCCACTGCGGCCGGAACGCCGGTGGTGCCAGGGCACGAGGTTGCCATGCCGCGCATCACCCGCACGGCGAGATAGGCGAAGGCCTGCGCTTCCAGCATGTCGCCGTCCAGGCCGGCGGACTCGACCGGCTCGACCGGGCAGGCGAACTTGCGCGACAGGTGTCGCATCAGCGTTGCGTTGCGGCGACCGCCGCCGGTGACCAAGAGGCGCGAGACGGCGGCCGGGAAATGCTCGGCGCCGCGCGCGACCGCGCTGGCCGCCGCGGCGGTCAGCGTGGCCAGCGCGGCCTCGGTCGACAGCGGCCTCACGGCCTGCAGCAGCGCCGCAAAGTCGTTTCGATCCAGTGACTTGGGCGGGATGCGATAGAAATAGGGATGGGCCAGGAAGGACTCGAGAATGTCCTTCCTCACCCGGCCTTTTGCGGCCAGCCGGCCGCCTTCGTCGCGCGACTGGCCCAGGCGGGTGCGGATCAGATCGTCGATCGGGGCGTTTGCCGGGCCGGTGTCGAAGGCCAGCAGCGCGCCCGGCACTTCGGGTGCCGGCTGCGCCGGATCGACCCAGGTCAGGTTGCCGACGCCGCCGAGGTTGAGGAAGGCCAGCGGTGCGGTGGCGCCCAGATGCTTGGCCAGCGCAAAGTGGTAGAACGGCGCCAGCGGCGCGCCCTGCCCGCCCAAGGTGACGTCCGAGGTGCGGAAATCCCAGACCACCGGCCGGTTCAGCACCTGGGCCAGCAGGTTGCCGTTACCCGCCTGGTGCGTGCCGCGGCCGCGCGGATCATGCGCAAGCGTCTGGCCGTGAAAGCCCACCACCTCGGCCCCGGAAAAGCGCGACAGCAATTCGGCATGGGCGGTTTCCACCACCTCGGCCGCCGCAGCCACCGCCGGATCGCCCGGCCACTGGCCCAGGGCGGCGCGCAGCGTGGCCTGTTCGGCCGGCGTATAGGGGCGATAGGCATGGGGCCCGAACTCGGACACCGAATGCCCGTCGGTCAGCACCATCGCGGCATCGACGCCATCCAGCGAGGTGCCCGACATCGCGCCAAGCGCCCAGACCGCCTTCGTCTCCTTCGCCATCTTTCCCTTCCGCCCCTGCCCCGCTATACCGCCCGCACCTTAAAGCACGGGTGCCCCATGACCTACCATCCGAAATCCGATTTCATGCGCGTGATGCTGGAGCGCGGCTATGTCGCCGACTGCACCGATTATCAGGCGCTGGACGAGGCGTTTCGCAAGGGTGTGGTGCCGGGCTATATCGGCTTCGACGCGACGGCCAAGTCGCTGCACGTCGGCAGCCTGATCCAGATCATGATGCTGCGCTGGCTGCAGAAATGCGGCGGCAAGCCCATCGTCCTGATGGGCGCGGGCACGACCAAGATCGGCGACCCCTCGTTCCGGGCCGACGAGAGGCCCCTTCTGTCCAACGAGCAGATCGACGCCAATATCGCCGGGATCAAGCGGGCGTTCTCGCCTTATGTCACCTTCGGTGATGGCCCGAATGACGCGATCATGGTCAACAATGACGACTGGCTGGCCGGCCTGAACTACATCGGTTTCCTGCGGGATATCGGGCGGCATTTTTCCGTCAACCGGATGCTGTCGTTTGAATCGGTGAAGTCGCGGCTGGACCGCGAGCAGTCGCTGAGCTTCCTCGAATTCAACTACATGATCCTGCAGGCCTATGACTTCCTGGAATTGCACCGCCGCTTTGGCTGCCTGTTGCAGATGGGCGGGTCCGACCAGTGGGGCAACATCGTCAACGGTGTCGACCTGACGCGGCGGGTCATCGACGGCGAGGTGTTCGGCCTGACCTCGCCGCTCTTGACCACCAGCGACGGCCGGAAGATGGGCAAGTCGCAATCCGGCGCGGTTTGGCTGAACGGCGACATGTATTCGCCCTACGAGTTCTGGCAATTCTGGCGCAACACGACCGATGCCGACGTGGGGAGGTTCCTGAAGCTTTACACCGACCTGCCGCTGGAGGAATGCAACCGACTGGGCGCGCTGCAGGGGTCCGAGGTGAACGCCGCCAAGATCGTGCTGGCGAATGCGGTGACGACGCTGCTGCACGGGGCCGAGGCGGCGGCGGCGGCCGAGGCGACGGCGCGGGAAGTGTTCGAGAAGGGCGGCATCGGCGAGGACCTGCCCACGGTGACTCTGGCGGCGGAAGAGCTGGCCGAGGGCGTGGGCATCGTGCAACTGCTGGTGCGCGCCGGTCTGTCGGCCAGCGGCAAGGACGCCAAGCGGCTGATCGCCGAAGGCGGGGCGCGGGTGAACGACGAGATCGTGACGGATGCGGGCCTGCGCTTTGGCGCCAGCCAGTTGGCCGAGCCGGTCAAGCTGACCGCCGGCCGCAAGCGCCACGCGCTGGTGGTCCTGGGCTAGCGACACTCCTCGTACGCCTTTGCGGCGTCTCGTCGTGGTCTCCGACGAGACGCCGAAGGCGTACGAGGAGGATGTTTCAGGGCTGCACGGTGACCTTGGTCATCACGTCCGGCGTGGCGGGCGGCTCTCCTCGGGCGATGGCGTCCACCACCTCCATGCCCTGCACCACATGGCCGACGACGGTGTACTGGCCGTCGAGGAACTCGCCCGGGGCGAACATGATGAAGAACTGGCTGTTCGCGCTGTCGGGGTCTTGCGCGCGGGCCATGCCGACGATGCCGCGCTGGAACGACACGTCCGAGAACTCGGCCGGGATGTTCGGCAGGTCGCTGTCGCCCATGCCGGCCATCGACTGATCCGCCCCGGCCTTGCCGTAGCGGACGTCGCCGGTCTGCGCCATGAAGCCGTCGATCACGCGGTGGAACACCACGTTGTCATAGGCGCCCGTCTCGGCCAGCGTGACGATCTGCGCCACATGCTTGGGCGCGTAGTCGGGCAAGAGGTCGATCACCACGGTGCCGTTGGCCGCGCCCGCGACCTCGATCACCAGGTTCGGGCCGGCGCCGTCGGGTTCGCCCTCGGCCAGCGCGGGGCCGGCCAGCAGGAGGGCGGCGGCGAGGATCCTATTGAACATCGGCGGCCACCCGGACGGTGATCATGCGGTCGGGGCTCGCCGGCGGCTCGCCGCGCGTGATCTTGTCGACGAACTGCATCCCCGAGATGACCTGGCCGTAGAC
>JAGPCN010000355.1 GCA_018058035.1 Fuscovulum sp. | reverse complement strand
GACACGGGAAATCTAGCCCGCCTCGAGAATTTTTCGGTCTATTCCCGCCATGTCAACCCGCGCGGCCCGGTAGGGGCAGGCAATGGGGCCGTCAATGTGACGGTCAGCATTGCAGGCCGTGCTGTCGGGCCTGGCGACCTTCTGCTCGGCGATGACGACGGGCTTGTTGCGCTGACAATTGCAGATCTTTCCCGCCTTATCTCCGCCGCCGAAGCCAAGGTCAGTCTTGAAGCCGAATGGGCCACCAAACTGCGCGCCAAGGTGCGCGTAGAGGATATCTTTGGACTGGACTGACCAAATAGGTTGCTTCGGGTCAAGAAGGTTCTTCCGGCCATCCAGCTTGTCCTGCCAGGCCTTGTCCATGGCATAGGTTGCGACTTCGACCTACCAGGGATCAGAGGGCCGGCGGCTCTGCGCAACCTGCGGCCGTTCCCTTGAAAGGAAATCCACTCTGAACGGCGCGACCGTCGATGTTCAAGCATCCAGGGGCCTGCGAGCAGAGCCAGGTTCGACAAGAAATCCACCCCAGAGCGTCGAACGCTCGCACGTGGCAGCAGGGGATCAGCGCATCACGAAGGGGTCCGGAATCGGGTCGTCGGAGGTGCGAAGCCACACCGTCTTTACCGAGGTGTAATCCAGCGCCGCCGCCAGCCCGCCCTCGCGGCCATGTCCCGACAGGCCATGCCCGCCAAAGGGTGCGATGGGCGACACCGCGCGGTAGGTGTTGACCCAGACGATGCCGGCGCGGATGCCGCGGATCATCCGGTGAGCGCGCGTCAGGCTGCGGGTGAAGACGCCCGAGGCCAGTCCATAGGCGGTGTCGTTGGCCAGCGCCAGGGCCTCGACCTCGGTGTCGAAGGTGACGACCGACAGGACGGGGCCGAAGAATTCCTCGCTGAGGCCGGGGGCTTCGGGCGCGTCTGAGCAATCAAGGATCGTCGGCGGGAAGTAGAAGCCGGGGCCGTCGGGCACCTGCCCGCCGGTGACGACCCTTGCGCCTGCCGCGGTGGTCCGCGCGATCAGGTCCTGGATCCGGGCACGCTGGCGGGCGGTGCAGAGGGGGCCGACCTCGGTTTCCATCCGGTCGGGGGCGCCGATGGCGATGGCTTCGGCCTTGGCCTTCAGCCGGGCCAGCAGCGCCTCCTTGACGCTGCGCTGCACCAGAAGGCGCGATCCGGCAACGCAGCTTTGGCCGGTGGCGGCAAAGATGCCCGAAACCTGCGCATTGGCGGCGCTGTCCAGATCGGCGTCGTCGAAGACAATGAAAGGCGACTTGCCGCCCAGTTCCAGCGAGGTGCGGGCCAGGTTCTCGGCGCTCGCCCGCACGATGTGGCGCGCGGTTTCCGGCCCGCCGGTAAAGGCGATGTGGGCGACCTTGGGGTGGGTGGTCAGCGCGCGGCCAGCCTCTGGCCCGCCGGTCAGGATGTTGACCACGCCGGGGGGGAAGCCGGCCTCATGCACCAGCTTTGCGAATTCAAGCAATGGCGCGGGGCCGTCCTCGCTGGCCTTCAGAACCACTGTGCAGCCGGCGGCGAGGGCGGGGCCAAGCTTGACGGCCGAGAGAAAGAGCTGCGAGTTCCACGGCACGATGGCGGCCACCACGCCCACCGGTTCGCGCCGCAGCCAGACCTCCATGTCGGGCTTGTCGATCGGCAGGTGGGCGCCTTCGATCTTGTCGGCGAGCCCAGCGTAATACTGATAGTATTCCGCGACATAGGCGATCTGGGCCGATGTTTCGCGAATGATCTTGCCGGTGTCGCGGGTTTCCAGCGCCGCCAGCCGGGGCGCGGCCTCGCGCACCAGCTGGGCCAGCCGGAACAGGAGCTTTCCGCGGACGGAGGCCGTCATCGCAGGCCATGGGCCCGAGACAAAGGCCCGGTGCGCCGCCTGAACCGCCCGATCCACATCCGCCGCCCCGGCCATCGGCATCCGCGCCCAAGGCGCGCCGGTAGCCGGGTCGAGGCTGTCGAAGCCCTCGGCCCCATCCTCGAACGCGCCGTCGATATACTGCTGGAAGCGGTCCATGGCGGTCCTTTCAGGCAAAGGCGGGCATCACGTCGCGGATCAGCCGGGTCAGCGACGCCTTCTTGCGCGCAAAGCTCATCCCGGTGTCGATCCAGAAGCTGAACTCGTCATAACCAAGCGCCTCATACCCCTTGATGCGCGAGATCACCTCGTCGGGCTGGCCGATGATCTGGTTCTTGCGCATGGCGGCGGCGGAATAGAACGGATGCGCGGCCATTTCCTCGGGCGTCAGTTCCTGGATCAGGCCCTGGGTGATCGGGCGCTCGTTCTTGAACCAGGCGCCAAAGTAGCAATAGAAGGCGTTGATTTCATTGGCGGCCTGCTGGGCATCGGCCTCGCTGTCGGCGACATAGGCATGGCGCAGCACCATGATCCTGGGCCGTGGCACCTGCGGATGCGCCGCGCAGGCGGCATTGAACCGCTCCATCAGGCTGACGACTTCCTCATCGCCCAGATGCAGCGGCGTGACCTGCACGTTGCAGCCCTGCGACACGGCGAAATCGTGGCTGTTGGGATCGCGCGCGGCCACCCAGATCGGCGGGCCGGGCTGTTGCAGGGGCTTGGGAGAGGACGTGGTCTTTGGGAACTGCCAATACTGGCCGTCGTGCGTGTAGTCGCCCGCCCACAGCGCCTTGACCGCCGGGATCAGTTCGCGCATCCGGCCACCGGCATTCCAGGCATCCAGCCCCGGCATCAGGCGTTCGTATTCGAAGGAATAGGCCCCGCGCGCAATGCCCAGGTCCAGCCGCCCGTCCATGATGATGTCGGCCATCGCCGCCTCGCCCGCCAGCCGGATCGGATGCCAGAAGGGCGCAATCACCGTGCCGGTGCCGAGGCGGACGTTCTTTGTCCGCCGCGCCAGATCGACCAGGTTCAGCAAGGGGTTGGGCGCGATGGTAAAGTTCATCCCGTGATGCTCGCCCGTCCAGATCGCGTGCATCCCGCCTTCGTCGGCGATCTGGCACAGTTCGATCATCTCGTCATACAGCCGCTTTTCGTCATCGGCGGCCGAGACGCGCTCCATATGGATGAACAGCGAGAATTTCATGCCTGGTCTTCCTCTGCGATACGTTGCACGCGCCCTGCGACATGCGTGCCGAAATAGATGCCGTAGTTGCCCATCTGCGATTCATCGGCCAGACGCTCCAGCATCTGGCGCAGAGCGGGGTCGGTCACGTCCTCGACCCCCCGGCGCGACAGTTCGACGAAGGCGCCTTTCAGCGGCGGGCTCAGCGTCGTCGGGCAGCGCA
>JAGPCN010000123.1 GCA_018058035.1 Fuscovulum sp. | reverse complement strand
CAGGGCGCCCCGAGGCGACGTTCCAGCTGGAACGGCTGGTCGACAAGGCGGCGCGGGAATTGGGCGTCAGTCCGGTCGACCTGCGGCGGCAGAACTTCATCAAGCCCGACCAGTTCCCCTACCAGACCCCGGTCGCCGTGGTCTACGACACCGGCAACTACGACGCGACCTTGGACAAGCTTCTGCAGATGGCGGACTACGCGGGCTTTGAAAAACGCGCCGCCGCGTCCAAGGCCAAGGGCAAGCTGCGCGGGTTCGGACTGGCGCATTACATCGAGGCCTGCGGCATCGCGCCGTCGAACCTGGTGGGTCAGCTGGGCGCAAGGGCGGGCTTGTATGAAAGCGCCAGCGTGCGGGTGAACGCGACCGGCTCGATCACCGTCTTCACCGGCAGCCACAGCCACGGGCAGGGCCATGAGACTACCTTTGCCCAGGTGATTTCCGACATGATCGGGATCGACGCCAGCCAGGTGGAAATCGTGCATGGCGACACCAGCAATACGCCGATGGGCATGGGCACCTACGGGTCGCGCAGCCTGGCGGTGGGCGGCTCGGCCATGGTCAAGGCCACCAACAAGATCATCAACAAGGCCAAGAAGATCGCCGCCCACCTGATGGAGGCGTCGGAGGCCGATATCGAGTTGAAGGACGGCAAGTTCACCGTGGCCGGCACCGACAAATCCAAGACCTGGGTCGACATCACGCTGGCGGCCTATGTCCCCCACAACTATCCGCTGGAGAACCTGGAGCCGGGGCTGGAGGAGACGGCCTTCTACGATCCGTCGAACTTCACCTATCCCGCCGGCGCCTACGGCTGCGAAGTCGAGGTGGACCCCGACACCGGCAAGGTCGAGATCGTGGCGTTCAGCGCGGCCGACGACTTCGGCAACGTGGTCAACCCGATGATCGTCGAAGGCCAGGTACACGGGGGCCTGGCGCAGGGGATCGGCCAGGCGCTCTTGGAAAACTGCGTCTATGATGAAAACGGCCAGCTTCTGTCGGGGTCGTTCATGGATTACGCCATGCCGCGGGCCGACGACCTGCCGTTCTACAAGGTCGACCATTCCTGCGTCACGCCCTGCACCCACAACCCGCTGGGGGTGAAGGGCTGCGGCGAGGCCGGGGCCATCGGCTCGCCCCCCGCCGTCATCAACGCGGTGATCGACGCGCTGCAGCGCGGCGGCTTCAAGACCGTGACACATATCGACATGCCCGCCACGCCGTCGCGTGTCTGGGCTGCGATGCAGGGCTGAGGGAGGTCAGGATGCACAACTTCGATTTCGTGAAGCCTTCGTCGATTGCCGAAGCGGTCCAGGCCCTGTCGGCCGAGGGCGCACAGGCGCTGTCGGGCGGGCAGACGCTGATCCCGACGATGAAACAGCGCCTTGCCGCGCCCGCGGTGCTGGTCAGCCTGACCGGCATCAAGGAGATGCAGGGCGTCTGCACCGGCGATGGCGGCTTGCACATCGGCGCGGCCACGCCGCATGCCGTGGTGGCCCGCGAGGCGGCCAGGCACTATCCGGCGCTGGCGAAACTGGCCGGCGGCATCGGCGACCCGCAGGTCAGGAACCGCGGCACCATCGGCGGGTCCCTGGCCAACAACGACCCCTCGGCCTGCTATCCGGCGGGCGCGCTGGCATCGGGCGCGACGATCGTCACCAACAACCGCAAGATCAAGGCCGACGACTACTTCCAGGGCCTGTTCACGACGGCTCTGGCCGAGGGCGAGATCATCACCGAGGTGGTGTTCCCGATCCCCGACCAGGCGGCCTATGTCAAGTTCGACCAGCCCGCCAGCCGCTTTGCCCTGGCCGCGGTCTTCGTGGCCCGGTTCAAGGATGGCGTGCGGGTGGCGGTGACGGGGGCGTCGAATGACGGCGTCTTCCGCTGGACGGCGGCGGAAAAGGCGCTGTCGGCCAGTTTCTCGGCCAGCGCGATTGCCGGGCTGACGGTGGACGGCAGCAACATGATCAGCGACCTGCACGGGACGGGGGGCTATCGCGCCCATCTGGTCAAGGTGCTGACTGGCCGGGCGGTGGCGGCAGCGTAAGCCAATGGCCGAAGGCGGCGCTCGTCGTGCGCCTTCGGCTTCTCCTCGCGGGGCTGCGACGAGTGTCGAAGACATCGAGGAGGCCTGCGTCATGCCCCTGTCACCTGCGCCTGCATATCTGTCGGGGGTTGCCAGAAGGCAAACGCCAGATATAGTCGGCGCATCGGGGCGGGCCTCCCCGTCCTGATGCCGGCGGCAGACAGGGCGAAGGCGGAGTCACGCAATCTTGGATGGCGATTTCAGGACACAGTTCGTACGCGACCCGGCGGCGCTGAAGCATTTTCCGGCGCTGGTGCTGAACGCCGATTTCCGGCCGCTCAGCTACTACCCGCTCAGCCTCTGGCCCTGGCAAGAGGCGATCAAGGCGGCCTTCCTGGACCGGGTCGACATCGTCGCCGAATACGACCAGGTGGTGCGCAGCCAGCGGGCCGAGTTCAGGATACCTTCGGTGGTGGTGCTGAAGGAGTTCGTTCGTCCCCAGAAGCGCGTGGCCTTCACGCGCTTCAATCTTTTCCTGCGCGACGAATTCTGCTGCCAGTATTGCGGTGCCAGGGGCGACCTGACCTTTGACCACGTCCTGCCGCGGTCGCGCGGCGGGGTCACCAGCTGGGAAAACGTGGTGGCCGCCTGCAGCCCCTGCAACCTGCGCAAGGGCAACAAGACGCTGCGCCAGTCGGGGCTGAGCCTGCGCCGCCCCGCGCGCGCGCCTTCGGCCGACGAGATGCAGGCGCATGGCCGCAAGTTCCCGCCGAACCACCTGCACGACAGCTGGATGGATTTCCTGTACTGGGATGCCGAGCTGGAGGCCTGAGCGGGGGGCACGATCCTTCGACGAAGGATCGGAAGCGACCGTCGTCCTTCTGTTACAAAACCTTCACATTTGTCGCCCGCCGTGGTCGGATGCCCCCCTTGGGGGGAGGAATCGCCATGACCGTCACGCTCTCGGCCGCCGCGATCAACCTGTTCGTCGCGCTTTCTTGCGGCGCGGTGATCGGGTCGGAACGCCAGGTGCGCCAGCGCATGGCCGGCTTGCGCACCAATGCGCTGGTGGCCCTGGGGGCGGCCAGTTTCGTCACCTTCTCGGGGCTGTTTCCGGACGAGGTCAGTCCGACCCGGGTGGCGGCGCAGGTCGTGTCGGGCATCGGTTTCCTGGGCGCGGGCATCATCTTCCGCGACGGCTTCAACGTGCATGGGCTGAACACGGCGGCGACGCTGTGGTGTGCGGCGGGCGTGGGGATGATGGCGGGGGCCGGCGCCTGGGACTTCGCGCTGCTGCTGACCGGGCTGGTGGTCTTTGTCAACCTTGGCCTGCGGCCGCTGGTCAAGTTCCTGAAAAAGCACACCAAGGCCGGCGTTCCCCTGTCGCGTGCCTTTCGCGTGCAGGTGACGGTCGCCCCGGCGGCCGAGGCCGATGCCCGCGCCCTGATGCTGCGGACGCTGGGCCTGGCCGGGCTGCACCTGTCCGAGATCGGCCTGACGCGCGGCGGAGAGGGCGTCGACCTGGTGGCCACGGTCACCGCCGAGGGCGTGATGGACGCCGTTCTGGAACAGGCCGTCCAGCGCCTTGCGGCCGAACCCGGGCTGGAGCGCGTGCGCTGGCAGCCCATCGAAGAGGGCTGAACCGTCCCGCCGGGCCAAGGTTTCGCCCCCGGTTCCAAGCTGCTAGACTTTGCCTCATGCAGGCGCTAGAAGGGCGTCGTTAGCGCTAACATCGCCAGAGGTGCCCCATGGTCTCGCGTGTCATTCCGGTCGATCCCTTCGATCTGGTGATCTTTGGCGGTACCGGCGATCTTGCCCGGCGCAAGATATTGCCTGGCCTTTACCGCCGCTTCCTGGCCGGACAGATGACCGATGACAGCCGCATCATCGGGGCGGCGCGCGGCGATCTGTCCGAGGACGATTTCCGCACCCTGGTGGCCGGGGCGATTCAGGAATTCGTGCCCGCCGCCTTTCAGGACAAGGCTGTCCTGGCCGAATTCCTCAAGCGGCTGCATTACGCGGCGATCGATGCGCGGGGCGAAGGCGGCTGGGCGCAGCTGAAAGCCCTGATGCGCGAGGGCGTGGTGCAGGCGTTCTATTTCTCGGTCGCGCCGTCGCTGTTCGGCGATATCGCGGAACGGCTGAAGGTGCATGACATTGCCGGGGCGCAGGCCCGGATCGTGGTGGAAAAGCCCTTTGGCCGCGACCTGGCAACGGCGCGCGCGCTGAACGCCACCTTGGCCCGCCACTTTGCCGAAGGCCAGATCTACCGGATCGACCACTACCTGGGCAAGGAAACGGTGCAGAACCTGATGGCGGTGCGCTTTGCCAACATCCTGTTCGAGCCGCTGTGGAAATCGGAATACATCGACCACGTCCAGGTCACCGTGGCCGAAACCGTGGGCGTCGACGGGCGCGGCGCCTATTACGACACCTCGGGCGCGATGCGGGACATGGTGCAGAACCACCTGATGCAGCTTCTGTGCCTGATCGCGATGGAGCCTCCCTACCACTTTGACCCCAACGCCGTTCGCGACGAAAAGCTGAAGGTGATCCGCGCGCTGGACCCTGTGGCGCCGCAGGACATCGTGCGCGGGCAGTACCTGGCCGGGGGCGGGCAGGGCGGCTATCTGGACCATGCCGAAAACCGCGACAGCCGTACCGAAAGCTATATCGCGCTGAAGTGCCATATCTCGAACTGGCGCTGGAAGGGCACGCCGTTCTACCTGCGCACCGGCAAGCGGCTGCGGGCGCGCGCCAGCGAGATCGCCATCACCTTCAAGGAGCCGCCGCATTCGATCTTTGACGATGCCGAGGGCTGGCGCGAGAACGTGCTGGTGATCCGCTTGCAGCCAGACGAGGGCATGAACCTGATGATGATGATCAAGGAACCGGGGCCGGGCGGGATGCGGCTGACCCAGGTGCCGCTGGACATGACCTTTGCCGATGCCCTGGGGGCCGCGCATGATGAGGTGCCTGACGCCTATGAGCGGCTGATCATGGACGTTATCCGTGGCAACCAGACGCTGTTCATGCGCGGCGACGAGGTCGAGGCCGCCTGGGCCTGGGCCGATCCGATCATCGCCGCCTGGGAGGGCCGGGGCGACCGGCCGCAGCCCTATGACGCCGGAACCAGCGGGCCCGAGGATGCACTGATGCTGATGCACCGCGACGGGCGGCGCTGGCGGGAGATCCGCTGATGCGGCTGGAAACCTATCCTGACCGCGACTTCCTGTGCCTCAAGCTGGCCGACCTGATCGCCAGCCAACTGGCCGAGACGCTGCGCCTGGAGGGCCGGGCCACGCTGTCGGTGCCGGGCGGCAGCACGCCGGGGCCGGTCTTCGACACGCTGTCGGGGGTGGACATCGACTGGGCCAATGTCTCGGTCGTGCTGAACGACGAACGCTGGGTGCCCGAGGCCAGCCCGCGGTCGAACACCCGGCTTTTGCGCGAGCGGCTGTTGCGTGGGCGCGCGGCGGCGGCGCGGCTGATCCCGCTTTACGCGCCGGGCTTCGAGGCGCCCGAAGACGCCGTGCCCGCGCTGGAAGACGCGCTGCGCCCGCATCTGCCGATCTCGGTCCTGCTGCTGGGGATGGGGGCCGACATGCACACCGCAAGCCTTTTTCCCGGTGCGGACCGGCTGGCCGAGGCCCTGGGGCCGACGCCACGGCTGATCCTGCCGATGCGGGCCGCGGCGGCCGGAGAACCTCGGGTGACGCTGACCGCGCCGGTGCTGCGGGCTGCGCTGAGGGTGCATGTGATGATCACCGGCGCCGACAAGCGGGCGACGGTGGAACGGGCGGCGGGGTTGCCGGCGGAACAGGCGCCGATCCGGGCGGTACTGGATCAGGCCATCGTGCATTGGGCGGAGTAGGCGACATGACCGATAAGTGGCAGGCATTGCGGGACCATCACGCGCAGGTTGAGGGGCGGCCGATCCTGTCGCTGTTCCAGGCCGATCCGGGGCGGGCGGCGGGGTTCTCCGTCACCGCCGACGGGATGCTGTTCGACTGGTCCAAGACCAACATCGACGCCACAGGCCGCGATCTGCTGCTGGCGCTGGCCGAGGCGTCGGACGTGGCGGGGCGCCGCGCGGCGATGTTCTCGGGCGAAAAGATCAACGACACCGAAGGCCGCGCCGTGCTGCATGTGGCGTTGCGGGCCGGCGCAGATGAGGTGATCCGCGTCGACGGCGCCGACGTCCTGCCCGCGGTGCGCCGCATCCGCGCCGCCTGCGCGGCCTTTGCGGCGGATGTGCGCGCGGGCCGCTTCACGGGGCAGGGCGGGCGCATCACCGATGTGGTGAACATCGGCATCGGCGGGTCGGACCTTGGCCCCGCGATGGCGACGCTGGCGCTGGCGCCCTATCATGACGGACCGCGGGTGCATTACGTCAGTAACGTCGATGGCGCGCATATCGCCGATACGCTGAAGGGACTGGACCCGACGACGACGCTGGTGATCGTGGCCTCGAAGACCTTCACCACCATCGAGACGATGACCAACGCCGACACGGCAAAGCGCTGGATGGCGGAAAAGGTGGCGAACCCTGCGGCGCAGTTCGCGGCCGTCAGTACCGCGGGCGACAAGACCGCTGCCTATGGCATTGATCCGGCGCGGGTTTTCGGGTTTGAGGATTGGGTCGGCGGGCGTTATTCGATGTGGGGGCCGATCGGCCTGAGCCTGATGATCGCCGTGGGGCCCGAACGGTTCGACGATTTCCTGGCCGGGGGCCAGGCGATGGACCGGCATTTCCTGACCGCGCCGCTGGCGCAGAACATGCCCGTCCTGCTGGCGCTGGTCGGCATCTGGCACAACCAGATCTGCGGTCATGCCACGCGGGCGGTTCTGCCCTATGATCAACGGCTTGCGCGTCTTCCTGCCTATCTTCAGCAGCTTGAGATGGAGAGTAACGGCAAGCGCGTCGCCCGCAACGGCAGCGACCTTGCCACCCACTCCGGCCCGGTGGTCTGGGGAGAGCCGGGCACCAACGGCCAGCACGCCTTTTACCAGCTGATCCACCAGGGCACGCGGGTGGTGCCGTGCGAATTCCTGGTGGCGAAGGCCGGGCACGAACCCGACCTGGCGCATCAGCACCTGCTTCTGGTGTCGAACTGCCTTGCGCAATCCGAGGCGCTGCTGCGCGGCCGCAGCCTGGACGAGGCCCGCGCCATCATGGCGAAGAAGGGCCTGACCGGCGCCGAGCTGGAACGCCAGGCCCGCCACCGGGTGTTCCCCGGCAACCGGCCCAGCACCACGCTGGCCTATGACCGGCTGACCCCCTTCACCCTGGGCCAGATCATCGCGCTTTACGAACACCGCGTGTTCGTCGAGGGCATGGTCCTGGGGCTGAACTCCTATGACCAGTGGGGGGTGGAACTGGGCAAGGAACTGGCGGTGGCCTTGCAACCGGTGCTTGAGGGCAAGGCCGATACCACCGGCAAGGACGGTTCCACCGCGGCACTGGTGGCCTTTCTGCGGTCCTGATGGCCCGCGTGGACAAGCGCGCCGGAAGCGGACCCTTCGCACCCGTCAGGTCGATTGACGGACGGCCTCTCTTTGCCCACCATGTTGATTTGCCGGCACCCATTTCGGCAGGGCCAAGAACAGAGACAAGGCATTCAAGGACGTAGGGAGACTCTTCATGACGACATTCAACATCAATACATTCACCACCACGTCGCAGACGCTGGCGGATCTGGAATTCGGGTTCATCGGAACGTTAGGGGGCATTGCGTCGTCCGGCACCGCCGTCATCGTGACGGGCAACGGCGTTCCCCTGATCAACAACGGCACGATCTTCGGGATGACGGAAGCCATATCCGCCACCGGGTCCTCGTTCTCGCTGACGAACACCGGGTCGATTTCGGCCGGTCCGGGATCGCTTGCCTGCATTTCGATCAGCACCGGCAACTCTGTTGCTGCATCTGCCCGGATCCTCAACAGCGGCACCATCCAGGGTGGCGGGACCGGGGTTGACGGCATCCTGATCCAGTCGGGCGGCAACGAGATCGTGAACACCGGAACCATCATCGGCAATCTGGACAATGCCATCCAGATCAACGGCAACGTGGGGGCGGGCAACCTGACCAACCGCATCGTGAACTCGGGCATCATCATCGGCGGCCCGAACGACCCGGCGATCCTTCTGGATTTCGACGCGGACACGGTCATCAATACCGGCCAGATCATTGGTGGCATCGACTTCGACCTGGGCAACGACCTTTACAACGGGCGAAACGGCATCCTGATCGGCCAGGCGGAAGGCGGCAGCGGCAACGACACCCTGATCGGGGGGACAGGGGGCGAGGATTTCCTGGGCGGTGCCGGGAACGACACGCTCAACGGCGGCGCCGGCGAAGACACGCTGAACGGAGATAGCGGCAACGACTTGATCTTCGGCGGCGGCGACAATGACATCATCGACGGCGGCACCGCCGACGACGTGCTGCGCGGCAACGAGGGCGACGACCTGATCCTGGGCGGCGCCGGCAACGACATCCTGCGCGGCGATGCGGGCGACGACACGCTGGCGGGCGGCGAAAGCAGGGACGTGATGTCCGGCGGGACCGGGGCCGATGTCTTCGATTTCAACACCACCACCGAATCCACCTATGACGTGAATTCCGACGTGATCCGCGATTTCCAGGTCGGCCAGGACATTGTGGACCTGTCCGACCTGTCGGTCTCGGTGCTGGTGTTCCGCGGCAGCAGCGGCTTTTCCGGCGGCGGCATCGGCAGCGTGCGCGTGATCAGCACCGCCAGCGGTCAGACCGCGATCCTGGTCGATGCCGACGGCAATGCGTCGGCCGAGATGCGGATCCTGCTGGATGGCGGGCCAACGCTGACGGCCAGCGACCTGATCCTGTAGCGGCACGCGGGGGGGCACCCCCCCCGAACGCCCGCGGCGCGGTTACTTCAACGCCGCCGTCACGATCACCTCGACCTTGTAGTCGGGCGTGGCAAGCTTTGCTTCGCCGGTGGCGCGGGCGGGGGTGTTGCCCTGCGGCACCCAGGCATCCCAGACCGCGTTCATCTCGGCAAAGGTGCCGATGTCGGCCAGCCAGATCTGCGCCGACAGGATGCGGGTCTTGTCGGTGCCGGCGGCGGCCAGGATGCGGTCGACCTCGGCCAGGCAGGTGCGGGTCTGGTCGGCCACGCTGTCGCCCGG
The DNA here is from genome assembly GCA_018058035.1 of Fuscovulum sp. Lineage (GTDB taxonomy): Bacteria > Pseudomonadota > Alphaproteobacteria > Rhodobacterales > Rhodobacteraceae > Pseudogemmobacter. The sequence goes on along the minus strand of JAGPCN010000123.1, from coordinate 2,240 downwards.
GTTGCCGACCTGGCCGGCCAGCCAGACGATTCCGTTACAGGCCACCGCCTCGGACATGCGGGGGCCGACACCGATGCGTTTGATCTCAAGTGCCATGGATGGCTTCCTTTCCTGTTGATGCCCCCGGATAGCCGGGGGCGCCGGGAAAGGAAAGCCTTCCGCGCAACCCCGTCAGGGCAGCTGGCGGCAGGTGAAGCTGTCGCCCGAGGCGGCCGAGAACCACTGCATCGTGCCATCGGGGTTGATGTCCAGCCCGATCTGGTAGTCGTCGGCAAAGGTCAGCACATAGCTGTCGCCGTCCTGCGCCACGTCGAGGATCTGCATTTCCTCGCCGCCGGGATCATAGGTCGTGTCGGTAAAGGTGAACTCGCCCACCTCGCAATCCCAGCGGCCCTCGAACGGGTAGGGCTCGGCCATCGCGGCAGGGGTACAGGCGACCAGCAGCAGGGCAGCGGCAAGGGTGCGCTTCATCATCCGGGCTTTCAGACAGGGGATTGGAGCGGGTGAAGGGAATCGAACCCTCGTCGTAAGCTTGGGAAGCTTCTGCTCTACCATTGAGCTACACCCGCCTTGGCCTTTCAGGTATGCCAAGGCGGGCGGGACGTCAAGCCGCGTCCCGCCCCGTCGGCTCAGGGCGCGGCCACCGCCACCTCGGTGCGTGCGCCATCGGTGATGGTGAACGCCACTTCGACCGGCACTGCATCGCCAAAGACCGCCGCCGCCACATAGTCGCCCGGCGGCAGCATCACTTCGGCCTCGCCGTCATATTCGGTGTGGATCGACTCGCGGCTGCCATCCAGCGCGGCCTTGGCGGCCAGGATCTCCAGCGACGACGCACCTTCGGCCAGGATCGCGGCCTGGCCCATCACCAGCGTCACGGAGACTTCGGTGCGCTGCCCGTCCGTGATGGCAAAGGCGGCTTCGGCACGGGCGTAATCCTTGGTGGCGATGGCCAGATAGTCGCCCGGCGGCAGCATCGCCTCGGCGCTGTCGCTGTACGAGGTTTCCAGGCTTTCGCGGCTGCCATCCAGCGCCGCCTTGGCCGCCATGATCTCGATCATGGCCGCGCCAGGGGCCGTGACCGCGACGGCGCCGACGGCGGCGGCCACGGTGACCTCGGTGCGTTCGGCGGGCTTGACCGAGAACGCGGTCTCGGCCGTGGCCTGCCCGGCCTGGGCGACGGCGACGTAATCGCCGGCGGGCAGGGTCACTTCACCCTCGGGGCTGTAAAAGGTTTCCAGCCGCTCGCGCGTGCCGTCCAGCGCTGCCTTGGCCACCAGGATATCGACCTGGTTGGCGTTCGGCGCGGTGATCGCGGCGATGCCGGCGTTCATCACCACCGCCACCTCGACCCGTTCGCCGGGCTTGACGGTGAACGGCACCTCGACCCGGGCAAGGCCGACATAGGCCAGGGCGACATAGTCGCCGGGCGCCAGTTCCGGCCCGTCACCCGCGCCATAGACGGTGTCGATCCGGTCGCGGCTGCCATCCAGCGCGGCCTTGGCGGCATAGATTTCAAACGTCTGGTCGCCTTCGACCGCCACGCCGGGGGCGTAGAAGGCCGAAAAGACCGGGATTCCCGCCGACAGCAGCAGGGTCTTTTCGGTCACCTCTCCGGCGGTGATCACCACCGAGTCCGAGGCGGTGACGGCGCCCAGTTGCGCCGACAGCGCATGTTCGCCGGCCGGCACCACCAGCAGCGCCTGGGCAAAGCCGGTGTCATAAAGGTCATCGGCGCCGCGCAACTCCCAGACCGCTTCGGCGGCGGGGGGACCGCCCGCCTCGGCCAGCAGCGTCAGCTTCAGGATGCCGGCATCCAGAACGGCGGTGGGGGTGGAAAGTTCGGTCTCGGGGCCGATCTCGACCTCTTGTTCGACCGCGACCTTGTGCAGCGTCGTCACCATCCGGTAGCGGCCGGCCGGCAGCGACCCCAGCGTGCGGCCGAAGATCGTCAGGTCGTCGCCCGCCGGCTGGCCATCGGCGCCAAGCGGCGTGAAGGTGAAATAGACGTCCTGGTTGAACGGCTCTCCGGGTTCGGTGCCGCCCGCGACCAGCAGGACGACCGGATCGACGTTCTCGGCCAGCTTCGCCGGTTCGGGTTCGGGCTGCGGCTCGGGTTCCGGCTCCGGCGCGGCGACCGTGGTCTGCAACGCCTCGACCAGTTGGCCCGCATCGGCGGCCTGGATGTACTTGCCGCCGGTATTCTCGGCCAGGCAGGCGACCGCGCGGCCCTCGTCCTC
>JAGPCN010000122.1:2602-11452 GCA_018058035.1 Fuscovulum sp. | reverse complement strand
TTCCTGGGCGCAGTGCAGGTCGTCACCCGAACAGGCGACAAGCACCTGATGAAGTACCTGGCCGACCCCGCCACCACCGCCGCGCGCATCCTGTCCGCCGCGGGCAAGGCATGACCGGCCCTGCTGCCCCTCCTCCTGACGGGCCGCCGGTGTTCCTGCCGGAGCCGCCGTCGCGGCCCGACCCGGCAGCGCCGGAGCAACAGCCCGAGCCGCGCCAGCCCCCCGCCCCGCCCCCGCCCCTTCCCGACCGGCGCCCGGGGCGCAAGGTGCCGACCCTTGTCGTTCTGGCGGGGCTGCTGGTGGTGTCGGCGCTGACCGACTCTCCCATCCCCTTCGTGATCGGCCTGGTCTGGTGGTACCTGATCCGCCGGCGCGGCGGTTGAGGGCAGCGATGGACAGCCGCGCCCCCCGCAAGCTATGAAACCCGCGACCCCGTTGCCGAAAAGTGCCATGACCCTGCTCTTCACCGATGCCCGCCTGGTCGACCCCGAGGCCGGAACCGACGAACCCGGCGCGCTGCTGGTCGCCGATGGCGTGATCCAGGGCCGCTGGACCGGGGCCAGGCCGCCCAAGGGCGCCACGGTGATCGACTGCGGCGGCAAGTTTCTTGCCCCCGGCATCGTCGACTGGGGCGTCAAGATCGGCGAACCGGGCGAACGCCACCGCGAGTCGTTCCGCTCGGCCGGGCTGGCGGCGGCGGCGGGCGGCGTCACCACCATCATCGCCCGCCCCGACACCCAGCCCGCCATCGACACCCCCGAGGTGCTGGAGTTCGTGACCCGCCGCGCCGCCGAATCCTCGCCCGTCCGCATCCGCCACATGGCGGCGCTGACCAAGGGCCGCCAGGGCCGCGAGATGACCGAGATCGGTTTCCTGATGGACGCCGGCGCCATTGCGTTCTCCGATGTCTTCGCGGTGACCGAGGACAGCAAGGTGCTGGGCCGCGCGATGACCTATGCGCGCAGCCTGGGGGCGCTGATCGTCGGCCACCCGCAGGACCCGGGCCTGTCGCGCGGGGCCGCGGCGACCAGCGGCAAGTTCGCCTCGCTGAAGGGGCTGCCCGCGGTGCCGGCGCTGGCCGAACGGATGGGGCTGGAGCGTGACCTGACCCTGGTCGAGATGACGCGCGTGCGCTACCACGCCGACCAGATCACCACCGCGGCCGCCCTGCCCGCGCTGGCGCGGGCGCGCGCCGGCGGGCTGGACGTGACGGCCGGAACCTCGATCCACCACCTGACGCTGAACGAATTCGACGTCGGCGACTATCGCACGTTCTTCAAGCTGACGCCGCCCTTGCGGTCGGAAGACGACCGGATGACGCTGATCGCGGCGCTGGCCGAGGGGGCGATCGACGTGGTCTCCAGCTTTCACACCCCGGCCGACGAGGAATCGAAGCGGTTGCCCTTCGAAGAGGCGGCGGCGGGCGCGGTGGCGCTGGAAACCTTCCTGCCGGCGGCGATGCGGCTTTATCACGGCGGCCACCTGGGCCTGCCCGACCTGTTCCGGGCCATGGCGCTGAACCCGGCGCAACGGCTGGGCCTGCCGCAGGGCCGGCTGGCCGAGGGCGCGCCGGCCGACCTGGTGCTGTTCGACCCCTCGGCGCCGTTCCAGATGGACCGCTTCGCGTTGCAGTCGAAATCCAAGAACACCCCCTTCGACGGCGCGCGGATGGAGGGGCGGGTGCTGGCCACCTGGGTCGGCGGCGCCGAAGTCTTCCGCGCCAGGAGATAGCCGCGATGCCCCAGTTCGTCACCCCGACCGACATGCTGCTGCTGACGGCGGTCCTGGCCTATCTGTTGGGCTCGGTGCCCTTCGGCGTGCTGGTGACGCGGGCGCTCGGCCTGGGCGACCTGCGCCGGATCGGGTCGGGCAACATCGGCGCGACCAACGTGCTGCGCACCGGCAACAAGGGCGCGGCGCTGGCGACGCTGCTGCTGGACGGCGCCAAGGGGGCGGTGGCGGTGCTGCTGGCGCGGTGGTTGGTCGGCGCCGAGGACGCGGCGCAGGTGGCGGGGCTGGCGGCCTTTCTGGGCCACCTGTTCCCGGTCTGGCTGGGCTTTCGCGGCGGCAAGGGCGTGGCCACCTTCCTGGGCCTGATGCTGGCGCTGGACTGGCGCGTGGGCCTGGCGGCCTGCGCGACCTGGGCGGCGGGCGCTGTGATCAGCCGGATTTCCTCGGTGGGGGCGCTGCTGGCGGCGGCGCTGACGCCGATCTGGCTGTTGCTCTTGGATAACGGCCGGCTGCTGATGCTGGTGCTGGTGCTGACGGTGCTGATCTATGTGCGCCACGCCGCCAACCTGGCCCGGATCAAGGCCGGGACAGAGCCGAAGATCGGGCGGCGCAAGGACTGATCTTCGGGCGGTGAAGCAATAGCGCGGCTGCCGCCGCAAGTCTTTTTCGTTGTGGCTGATGCGGCGCGGGGTGGCTGATGTCGCCTGACGAGGGGCCCTGCCCCTCGAGCTCCCCGGGGTATTTCTGGCCAGAATGAAGGGCCTTGTCTTCAGTCCGGTGCAAGTACCCCGGGGGGGTTGGGGGGCTGGCCCCCCATCATCCGAGGAGGAGCGCGGCACGCGCGACGACGAGAGGAAAGGCTTGCGGCGTCAGCCGCTCCGTTTCGAAAACCGTCAGAGGCTCGCGGCCGGGTAGAGCGGGGCGAAGTCGCCTTGCCAGGTGCCCTGCCAGAGGTCCAGCCAGCGGTCTGCCTGGACCTTGCCGGTGGCCAGGCTTTCGACCAGCGGGGCCAGCAGGCGTTCTTCCCCCAGGCCGCGGGCGGCAAGGCCGGCCTGCGAAAGGGCCACGGCGGCGCGGGCCAGGTCGGCCAGTCGCACCCCGCCCGCCTCGCCCGCCAGCGCCGAGACAGAGGCGGCAACGCGCAGGCCCTCGCGGGTTTCGGTATCCAGGCCCTTGACCAGGTCCCAGGCCGCGTCCAGCGCGGTCTGGTCGTACATCAGCCCGGTCCAGAACGCCGGCAGCGCCAGCAGGTGGGCCCGGTTGCCGGCATCGGCACCGCGCATCTCGATGTATTTCTTGACCCGCGCTTCGGGGAAGACGGTGGTCAGGTGGTCGGCCCAGTCCGAGAGCGTCGGCTTCTCGCCCGGCAGGGCGGGCAGCTTGCCGGCAAGGAAGTCGCGGAACGACTGGCCAAGGGCGTTGATGTATTTCCCGTCGCGGTAGACGAAGTACATCGGCACATCCAGCACCCAGTCGACATAGGCCTGAAAGCCGAAGCCGTCCCGAAAGGCGAAGGGCAGCATGCCCGTCCGGCTGGCATCGAGGTCGCGCCAGATCCGGCTGCGCCAGCTGCGGTGGCCGTTCGCGGCGCCCTCGAAGAACGGCGACGAGGCGAAGAGCGCGGTCGCAACCGGCTGCAGCGCCAGCGCCACGCGCATCTTCTGCACCATGTCGGCCTCGGACGAGAAGTCGAGATTCACCTGCACGGTCGAGGTGCGGTACATCATCTGGGTGCCGTGGGTGCCGACGCGGCCCATGTAGTCGGTCATCAGCCGATAGCGGCCCTTGGGCATCACCGGCATGTCGGCGTGGCGCCATTCGGGCGGCGCGCCGATCCCCATGAAGCGGATGCCCAGCGGTTCGGCGATGCTGGAGACTTCGGCCATGTGGCTGTCGAACTCGGCCTCGGTTTCCAGGACCGAGGTCAGCGGCGCACCCGACAGTTCGAACTGGCCGCCGGGTTCCAGGCTGATGTTGGCGCCGTTGCGGGTCAGGCCGATGACGTTTTCGCCTTCGCGCAGGGGCGTCCAGCCGAAGCGGGTTTCCAGTGCCGTGAAGAGGGCCGAGATCGAGCGGTCGCCGGCATAGGGCAAGGGCTTGCGGCTGTCGGTCAGCCAGCCGAACTTTTCGTGCTCGGTGCCGATGCGCCACTGGTCCTTTGGCTTGCAGCCGGATTCCAGAAGGCCGGCCAGCTGGTCGAAGCTTTCGATGGGTCCGCCGCCGGACTGGGGGATGGACATGGGGGGTCTCGCTTCGCCTGGGGTCGCTGCCGTTCGGTGCGTTAGGTGTCCTGCCGATCAGGGATAGTCAAGACGGGTGCGACTTTCATCACAAATGGTCATGGCAGGCGGGATCACACCGAGGCCAGCCCGCGGCCGGGGCGGCGCCAGACCAGGCGGTCTTCGGGCCGGGTGGCAGAGACCAGGCCCGGGCCGGCGGCGGGCGGCGCGTCCAGCGCCGCCACCAGGGCGGCCGAGGTCAGGCCGGGAAGGGCTGCGAAGGTGTCGAACAGCGCCTCGGCCCCGGTCGCGTCCAGCGGCACCAGCAGAACCTGGCCATCGGCCTGTTTCAGCCGCCAGACGCGGCGGCCGCGCAGGGTGAGAAGGCGAATTTCGACCAGGTCGGGCAGGCCGACGCTGCCGCCCAGTTTAGGCCCCAGATAGCTGATCCGGCCTTCGTCCACCTCGACCAGGCCCGGCGCGCCGGTCGCGGCGGCGAATCGCAGGCGGCGCAGGCCCAGGATCGCCCAGCCGATGCCAAACAGCGCCAGCGCGGCCCCTGTCGGTGGCAACAACCAGCCGCCCTGAACCGCCGTCCACAGGCCAAAGGCCGCAAGGGACAGGCCGAAGGCCGGGTCGCGCAGGCTGTGCAGGCGGGCCAGCGCCTCGGGACGGAACAGCGTCATCGGTGGGTGTTCGGCACGGAGCGCGCGGTCATCGCCAGTCTCCGAACTGCGCCTGCCACAGCGTCAGCGCGGCCAGGGCCGCGGTTTCGGCGCGCAGGATGCGGGGGCCAAGGGCGATGGGGGTGACGGCGGGCAAGGCTGCGAGGCGGGCGCGTTCCTCGGGCGAAAACCCTCCCTCGGGGCCGATCAGCAGGGCGGCCGGTTCTCCTGCGACACCGGGCCAGGGGCCGGCCGTCCCGGCCAGCCCTTCGTCGGCCCAGTACAGCCGGCGGTCGGCGGGCCAGCCGGCCAGCGCCCGCTCCAGCGGTTGCGGCTCGGTGACTTCGGGCACGAACAGGGCGCCGCATTGCTCGGCGGCCTCGGTGGCGTGGGCGCGCTCCTTGTCGGTGCGCAGGCGGTCGGCGTTGGTGAAGCGGGTGGTCACCGGCACCAGCCGCCGCACCCCCAGTTCCACCGCCTTTTCCACCAGAAAGGCGGTGCGTTCCTTGCGTACCGGCGCGAACAGCAGCCACAGGTCGGGCGGCATCGCCTGCGGGCGGGTCTGGTCGCGGCAGACCAGGATGCCGCGGCGCTTGGTCGCCTCGGCCACCTCGGCCCGCCATTCGCCATCGCGGCCGTTGAACAGCAGCACCGAGGCCCCGACGGGCAGGCGCATCACCGCGAACAGGTAATTCGCCCGCGACTCGTCCAGGGCCACGGCTTGCCCCGGCCCAAGCGGCTGGTCTACATGAAGTCTGACCTTCGGCTCTGCCATGGGGGGACCCTATGACCCAAATGCCCGGAATGCCAGAGCCCGCCGGGACGGTGGCCGATGCCCCGCGCGGCAACTGGGTAGACCGCTTTGCCCCGCCCCCAAGCCGACCCTTTCTGCGGCTTAGCCGGGCCGACCGGCCGATCGGCACCTGGCTTCTGTTCATCCCCTGCCTCTGGGGCGTCACGCTGGCCGCGAATGCCGGCGGGTTCCGGCCCTGGGACCTGTGGCTGGCGATCAGCTGCGGGGCCGGTGCCTTCCTGATGCGGGGCGCGGGCTGCACCTGGAACGACATCACCGACCGCGACATCGACGCGGCGGTGGCGCGCACGCGGTCGCGGCCGCTGCCCTCGGGGCAGGTCACGGTGCGGCAGGCGCTGGCCTGGATGGCGATGCAGGCGCTGGTCGCGGCGGGCATCCTGTTTTCCTACAACTGGCTGGCGGTCGGGCTGGGTGTCGCCAGCCTGGCGCTGGTGGCGATCTATCCCTTTGCCAAGCGGTTCACCTGGTGGCCGCAGGTCTTCCTGGGCCTGGCGTTCAACTGGGGCGCGCTGCTGGCCTGGGCGGCGCATGCCAACGCATTGCCCGCCGGAGCCCTGCTGTTGTACGCCGCCGGCATCGCCTGGACGCTGTACTACGACACGATCTATGCCCACCAGGACCGCGAGGATGACGCGCTGATCGGCGTCAAGTCCACCGCGCGGCTGTTCGGCGCCAATTCCGCCCGCTGGCTGGCCGTGTTCCTGGCCCTGACGGTGCTGTTGATGGCGGCGGCGGTGATCGTGACCATTCCGCCCGCCCGCGGGATCTGGCCGATGCTGCTGGCGCTGGCCGGGGTCTGGGCGATGGGGGCGCACATGGTCTGGCAGATGCGGCTGCTGGACATCGACGACCCGGCCTCGTGCCTGGCGATCTTTCGCGCCAACCGCGACACCGGGCTGCTGCCTGTGCTGTTTCTTGCCGCAGCCGCCGTCCTCTGATTGATCCTGCCGCCCAATCCCCCTAGGAAGCAGGGGCTTTCCTCGCGGCCCTTCTTCAGGTCCGCCCGTTCCGGTTGCTGCTGCCTGTGCCCAAACGCCTTCTCACGCTGAACCCCACCATCCTGGCCGCGCTGGCCTTTGCAGCGGCGGGCGTGGTCATGCTGGGCATCGCCCTGGCCGCCGCCCTGGTGATCGAACGGCGGAGCGAAACCGCCGTGACGGCGACCCTGGCCGAGGCCGGGCTGCCCTGGGTGCAGGTCACCACCGACGGCCTGCAGGTGCAGCTGGCCGGCACCGCCCCGGACGAGGCCGCACGCTACCGGGCGCTGAACCTGGTGGGCTCGGTCGTCGACAGCAGCCGTGTTCGCGACGGGCTTGAGGTGACGCCGGCCTCGGCCCTGGCCGCGCCGCGCTTTTCGGTCGAGATGCTGCGCAACGACGATGGCATCCAGCTGATCGGCCTGATGCCCGCCACCGCCGAGGGCGGGCTGGGCGAAGAGGCGCTGGTTGCCGCCACTGCCGCGCTGACCCCGGGGATCGAGGTCGACAACCTGCTGGAATCCAGCGACTGGCCCGCCCCCGATACCTGGGAACCGGCACTGTCCTTCGGGATCGAGGCGCTGAAGCTGTTGCGCCGGTCCAAGGTCTCGGTCGCGGCAGACCGGGTCGAGGTCACCGCGATCTCGGACAGCGAGGACGAAAAGCGCCGGCTCGAGGCGCAGCTGCGCAACGCCAAGCCCGAAGGCGTGGCGCTGGTGATCGACATCTCGGCGCCGCGGCCGGTGCTGACCCCGTTCACCCTGCGCTTCATCCTGGATGCCCAGGGCGCCCGATTCGATGCCTGCGCCGCCGATACCGAACGCAGCCGCAGCGCGATCCTGGCCGCCGCGACGGCAGCCGGAATGCCGCAGGGCGCCACCTGCACCATCGGCCTGGGCGTGCCCTCGCCCCGCTGGGGCGAGGCGGTGACCCTGGGGATCGCCGCGGTCGCCGATCTTGGGGCGGGCACGCTGACCTTCTCGGATGCCGACGTGACGCTGATGGCGGGCGAAGGCGTGACCCAGGCCGATTTCGACCGCGTGGTGGGCGACCTGCGCGCCGGGCTGCCCGATGCCTTTTCCCTGGACGCCACGCTGCCCCGGCAAGAGACGGCGCAGGGCCCGGCCGAATTCACCGCCCGCCTGGCACCCGAAGGCCGGGTGGAGCTGCGCGGGCGGCTGACCAGCGATGCCCAGCAAGCGGCGGTGGATGCCTTTGCCCGCGCCGCCTTTGGCGCCGATGCCGTCTATACCGCGACGCGGCTGGATGCCGAACTGCCCGACGGCTGGCCGATCCGCGTCCTGGCTGGCCTTGAGGCGCTGGCCGAACTGCATGACGGCAGCCTGCTGGTGCGCGCCGACCTGGTCGAGGTCAAGGGCGTCTCGGGCAACCCCGAGGCCCGCGCGCGCATCACCCAGATCCTCTCGGCCAAGCTGGGCCAGGGCCAGACCTTCCGCGTCGACGTGCGCTACGACAAGGAACTGGACCCGCTGGCTGCCCTGCCCACCCCGCAGGAATGCGCGACCGAAGTGGCGGCGGTGATGGCGAAGGGCAAGATCCGCTTCACCCCCGGCTCGGCCGAAATCACCTCGGAAACGATGCCGGTGATCACCGCGCTGGCCGAAGTGCTTGAGGATTGCCCGGGCTTGAAGATGGAAATCGGCGGCCACACCGATGCCCAGGGGTCCGAGGGCGGCAACAAGGCGCTCAGCCAGGCCCGCGCCGAGGCGGTGCTGCTGGCGCTGCAGGGCCGCCGGGTGGATGTGTCGGGAATGACGGCGGTGGGCTATGGCGAAGGCCAGCCGGTCGCCGACAACGGCACCGAAGAGGGCCGCGAAGCCAACCGCCGCATCGAATTCGTGCTGAAGGACGCCCCCGCGGCTGCCGGCGCGGTGGCCGCAACGCCAGTGGGCGAAGCGACGGCGGGCGAAGCGACGGCGGGCAAATCGGCGGCGGGGCCGGATTTCTCGGGCGACACCTCGCCCTCTGTCGCTCCGGCGGAAAAGACGATACGACCGAAACCGCGCCCCGGCCAGGACGACGGCTGAGGCAGGGACCGAACGCATGAACCGCACCGAATTCGTCATTGCAACCGCCATCATCCTGCTTCTGGCCTATGCCATGGGCTGGTTCACGCATTGGCTGCTGCACCGCTTTGCCCGTGTGGCCGGCACTGACCTGGCCGAGATGGACCGCCTTGCCCAGGCCCTGCATGAGGCAGAGGAAGTGCGCGACCAGGCAGTGATCTACCTGGAACAGCGCGAGGGCGAACTGATGAGCCAGATCGCCCAGACCGAGGCCGAACTGCGTGCCGCCATGGACGGCCTGCGCGACGCCCGGCAGGAAGCCGAGGAAATGCGCGCCTATATCGAACGGATGCACGCCAACGGCTGAGGGAGGTGAAGCAATCGCCGCCTTCGGCGAAGTCTTTCCTCTCGTCGTCG
>JAGPCN010000122.1:0-2502 GCA_018058035.1 Fuscovulum sp. | reverse complement strand
TGGACGGCCTGCGCGACGCCCGGCAGGAAGCCGAGGAAATGCGCGCCTATATCGAACGGATGCACGCCAACGGCTGAGGGAGGTGAAGCAATCGCCGCCTTCGGCGAAGTCTTTCCTCTCGTCGTCGCGCAAGGCGCCCCTCGTCAGGCGACGCCAGCCACAGGCGCGAACGCCAGCCCCCACGAAAAAGCCTTGCGGCGGCAGCCGCGCAATTGCTTCACCGCCCCTGGGCCCGGGAATGCCGCCAGCCGTGCGGGAGTTGCGGCGGAATCTGGACCTAAGCCCGGCACCGAACTGGACAAGTCGGCCCTGGCCGTGGCATGCGGCGGCATCCCTTTCGAGACGGAGGCTGCAATGCTCGATTCCGTGACCAACCTGCGCGACCTGCTGAAGGACCCCTCGCTTCTGGTGACCAAGGCCTATGTGGCCGGCCAGTGGGTCGATGCCGATGATGCCAGCACCTTCCCGGTGGTGAACCCCGCCCGCGGCGACGTGATCTGCCAGGTCCCGAACCTGGGCCGGGCCGAGACCGCCCGCGCGATCAAGGCCGCGCAGGTCGCGATGAAGGACTGGGCCGCCCGCCCCGCCAAGGAGCGCTCGGTGATCCTGCGCCGCTGGTTCGACCTGATGATGGCGAACCAGGACGACCTGGGCACCATCCTCTGCGCCGAGATGGGCAAGCCGCTGGCCGAGGCCAAGGGCGAGATCGCCTATGGCGCCAGCTTCATCGAATGGTTCGGCGAAGAGGCCAAGCGCGTCTATGGCGAGACGATCCCGGGTCACCAGCGCGACAAGCGGCTGATGGTGATCCGCCAGCCGATCGGCGTCGTCGCCTCGATCACGCCCTGGAACTTCCCGAACGCGATGATCACCCGCAAGTGTGGCCCGGCGCTGGCCGTGGGCTGCGGCTTTGTCGCCCGCCCCGCTGCGGAAACCCCGCTGTCGGCGCTGGCACTGGCACTCTTGGGTGAACGCGCGGGCCTGCCGGCGGGCATCTTCTCGGTGATCACCTCGAAGAAGTCGTCGGACATCGGCAAGGAGTTCTGCGAGAACCCCGCCATCCGCAAACTGACCTTCACCGGCTCGACCGAAGTTGGCCGCATCCTCCTCAAGCAGGCCGCCGACCAGGTGCTGAAGTGCAGCATGGAGCTGGGTGGCAACGCCCCCTTCATCGTCTTCGACGACGCCGACCTGGATGCCGCCGTCGCGGGCGCGATGATGTCGAAGTTCCGCAACAACGGCCAGACCTGCGTCTGCGCGAACCGCATCTACGTGCAGTCCGGCGTCTATGACGCCTTTGCCGAAAAGCTGAAGGCCGCGGTGGCCAAGTCCAAGGTCGGCGACGGGCTGAAGGACGAGGTGCAGTTCGGCCCGCTGGTCAACCATGCCGCGGTCGAAAAGGTGCAGGAGCATATCGCCGACGCCACCGCCAAGGGCGCCAAGGTCGAGATCGGCGGCGCTCCGCATGAGCTGGGCGGCAACTTCTTCCAGCCGACCGTGCTGACCGGGGTCACCGACGAGATGATCGTGACCAACGAGGAAACCTTTGGCCCGGTCGCGCCGCTGTTCCGCTTCGAGACCGAGGAAGAGGTGATCGAGAAGGCGAACGCCACCATCTTCGGCCTGGCATCCTACTTCTACGCCCGCGACATCGGCCGCATCACCCGGGTGCAAGAGGCGCTGGAATACGGCATCGTCGGCGTGAACACCGGCATCATCTCGACCGAGGTCGCGCCCTTCGGCGGCGTCAAGCAGTCGGGCCTGGGCCGCGAGGGCAGCCGGCACGGGATGGAGGACTTCCTCGAGATGAAATACATCTGCCTGTCGATCTAACCGCAGGCTGACCGAAGCACGAAGGGGCGGCGCCGCAGGGCCCGCCCCTTTTCCATGGCGCGGGCCAAGCCCTTGATCCGAAAAGCGCTATCCGATAGCGGCCAGGCGATTTTGCCTAGCATGGCCGGGCCGTCCAGATTGCCGTCATCGCCTTCCGGCTGCTCGGGGGGCATCAGACGCAGAAAGGACGAACCCATGCTGCCCATCGCGAAGTCCAAGGCCATCGCCGCCGTCGCCGCCCTTGCCGTCGCCGCCGGTGCCGCCGCCCCCGCCCAGGCCTGGGGCAAGAAGGAACAGGGCTTTCTGGCCGGGGTCTTGACCGCCGTCATCATCGACGAGCTGATCGACAACAACCGTCACCGCCGGGTGGCGCCTGCCCCCGCGCCGGCGCCGCGGCCGGTCTATGTCGAGCCTGCGCCCAGCTACGGCTCGATCTACCGCACCCCGGCGGCGCAGGCCTTCAACAGCTATTCGCACAACGAACGCAAGGCGATCCAGCGGTCGCTGCGGTCCTATGGCTACTATTCCGGCGGCATCGACGGTTCCTTCGGGCCGGGCACCTACAATGCCATCTCGGCCTATGCCCGGGCCTCGGGGGCCTCGGGCAACCTGAACACCACCGGCGGCGCCTATGCCCTTTATGACGGCCTGATCTTCTGATCCGGCGGG
>JAGPCN010000354.1 GCA_018058035.1 Fuscovulum sp. | reverse complement strand
TGGCTTGAACCCTTTCGGTGCGGGCGCTACTGCTGCGGTCGATGCCGGGGCGATCCCGGCTCTGGCCCGGCGGAGAGACAGCCGCGGGGTCTGGCTGGAAGACCTGCCGCGGACCGGGATTTCCCGCCTCGCGTGGCGGAGCCGGCCCGCGGCCCGAACATGGAGGCCGTGATGGCGCTTGATCTTGACTTCGTCCGTTCGCAGTTTCCGGCGTTTTCCTCGCCGGTGCTGTCGTCGCATGCGTTCTTTGAAAACGCCGGGGGCAGCTATCCCTGCCGGCAGGTGGTGGAGCGGCTGCACCGCTTTTACACCGACCGCAAGGTGCAGCCCTATGGGCCCTATCCGGGGGCGCAGGCGGGGGGCGCCGAGATGGACGAGGCGCGGACCCGGTTGGCGGCGATGATGGGGGTGGCGCGCGAGGAGGTGTCGTTCGGGCCGTCGACATCGGCCAACACCTACGTCCTGGCGCAAGCGGTGCGGCAGTGGCTGCGCGGGGGGAAGGGGGCGATCGTCGTCACCGACCAGGACCACGAGGCGAATTCGGGCGTCTGGCGGCGGCTGGCCGACGAGGGGATCGAGGTGCGCGAGTGGCAGGTGGACCGGGCGACAGGGTCGCTGGACCCCGCGGCGCTGGCGCGGTTGCTGGAGGACGGGCGGGTCAGGCTGGTCTGTTTCCCGCATTGTTCCAACGTGATCGCCGAGATCAACGACGTGGCGGCGATCTGCGCTATGGCGAAGGCGGCGGGGGCGCGGACGGTGGTGGACGGCGTTTCCTATGCGCCGCACGGGTTTCCGGATGTGCCGGCGCTGGGCTGCGATGTCTACCTGTTCTCGGCCTACAAGACCTATGGGCCGCATCAGGGGATCATGGTGCTGCGCGAGGCCTTCGGGATGGAACTGCCGGGGCAGGCGCATTTCTTCAACCATGGGGTGCTGTACAAGCGGCACACGCCGGCCGGGCCGGACCATGCGCAGATCGCGGCCTGCGCGGGGATGGCGGATTATGTCGATGCTCTGGCGGCGCATCACGGGATGACGGGCGATGCGGCGGCGCGCAGCCGCGGCGTGCATGACCTGATGCGGGCGCAGGAGGTGGCGGTGATCGCGCCCTTGCTGGAGTATCTGCGCGGCCGCAATGACGTGCGGCTGCTGGGTCCGGCAGAGGCTGGCCGGCGGGCGCCGACGGTGGCGGTGGAGTTGGACCGCCCGGCCGAACCGGTGTCGGAGGATTTGGGGCGGCAGGGGATCGCTTGCTGGGCGGGCGATTTCTATGCGGTCCGGCCGCTGGCGGCGCTGGGGATCGACCGGGAAAAGGGCGTGCTGCGGATGTCGGCCACGCATTACACTTCGGCCGAAGAGGTGGCGCGGCTGATCGCGGCGCTGGAGCGGGTGCTGTGACGGCGGGTGCCTCCGGCGGGAGTATTTGAGAAAGAGCAAGGCCTTGGCGGTGATCTGCGGGGCCTTGCGCTGCGTATCCGTGGAAACGGGGACGTGAAGGCCGATGCAAGATAAGCCGTTGATCCTGTGGTTCCGCCGCGACCTGCGCCTGGCGGACCATCCGATGTTGTCGGCGGCGGTGGCTACCGGGCGGCCGCTGCTGCCGGTCTTTGTGCTGGATCCCGAGACCGAGGCTTTGGGCGCGGCGGCGAAGTGGCGGCTGGGGCTAGCGGTGGCGGCCTTTGGCGCGGCGCTGGCGGGTCTGGGGGCGCCGCTGCTGCTGCGGCGCGGGCCGGCGCTGGAGGTGCTGCGGGCGCTGGTGGCCGAGGTCGGGGCGGGCGGGGTCTGGTGGTCGCGGCTATATGATGGGCCCGCGGTGGCGCGCGATACCGGCCTGAAGGCGGCGCTGAAGGCCGCGGGGCTGGAGGCGCGCAGTTTCGCGGGCCACCTGCTGCATGAGCCCTGGGAGGTGCAGACCGGGCAGGGCACGGAATACAAGGTCTTCACGCCCTACTGGAACGCGATCCGGGGGCGGGATGTGGCCGCGCCGCTACCTGCGCCACGGGCCTTGCGGGGGGTGACGGGCGTTGTCTCGGACCGGCTGGAGGATTGGCGGCTGGGGGCGGCGATGAGGCGCGGTGCGGCGGTCTGCCTGGCCCATCAGACGGTGGGAGAAGGGGCGGCGCGGGCGCGGCTGGCGGCCTTTCTGGCCGGGCCGGTCGAGCGCTATCGCGACGGGCGCGACTTTCCGGATCGGGCCGTGACCTCGGGCCTGTCCGAGAACCTGACCTATGGCGAGATCGGCGTGCGCGAGGTCTGGCATGCCGGGATGCGGGCGCGCGACGAGGGCGCGGGCGGCGCGGAAACCTTCCTGAAGGAGGTGGCCTGGCGCGAGTTCAGCTATCACCTCTTGCATCATTTCCCGGCGATGGACCGGGAAAGCTGGCGCGCGGGATGGGACGAATTCCCCTGGGCCGCGGACAATCCCGAGGCCGAGCGCTGGCGCCGCGGCATGACCGGAGAGCCGTTGGTCGATGCCGGGATGCGCGAGATGTATGTGACGGGCCGGATGCACAACCGGGTGCGCATGGTGGTGGCCAGCTACCTGACCAAGCATCTGATGACGCATTGGCGGGTGGGCCTGGACTGGTTCGCCGATTGCCTGACCGACTGGGACCCGGCGGCGAATGCGATGGGCTGGCAATGGGTTGCGGGCTGCGGGCCGGATGCGGCGCCCTATTTCCGGGTGTTCAATCCGGCCGGGCAGGCCGAGAAGTTCGACGCTAAAGGCGCCTATCGGCGGCGCTGGCTGGCCGAGCTGGGCCCGCGTCCGGGGGCCGAGGCGCTGTCGTTCTTCGATGCGGTGCCGCGGGCCTGGGGCCTGCGTCCGGGGGCGGCCTATCCGGCGCCGGTGATCGACCTGGCGGCGGGGCGGGCGCGGGCGCTGGCGGCCTATGCGGCACGTAACGCCTGAGCCTATGCGGCACGAAACGCTTGAGCGGGCGGCAAACTTCTGGAAGCATGAAGCGGGCCCCGGGGGAACGGATGGGGGTGGGACGATGGACCTGGCGATGACGACCAAGGGCGAGGCCGGGCTGCCGCGCTATTTCGCGGCGGTGCATGCGATCGCCTCTCGGCTGGCCGAGGGTACGCTGGATTTCGTGCTGCCCGACGGGCGGCGGTTTCGCTGCGGCGGCAGGCAGCCGGGAGAGATGGCCGAGGTCCGGGTGCTGAACCCGGACCTGTTCGCGCGGATGGTACGCGAGGGTGAACTGGGGTTCTGCGAGGCCTATCTGGACGGCTGGTGGGATACCCCCGACCTGCAGGCGCTGATGGATCTGGTGCAGCGC
>JAGPCN010000121.1 GCA_018058035.1 Fuscovulum sp. | reverse complement strand
TTCCGCAATGGACCCTGCCCTGGGGCCTGCACGAACGGCTGTGGCCGCTGAAGTACATGATCTTCCTTGGCCTTTTCGGTGTCAGCCTGATGAGCATCGAACAGGCCGAACACTTGGCCGAGGTCGAACCCTTCAAGACCGCGATCGTGCTGAAATTCGTCCGCGCCTGGCCCTTCGTCGCCTATGCGCTGGCGCTTCTGGCGGCAGGGCTGTTCGTCGAGCGGTTCTACTGCCGCTACCTCTGCCCCCTGGGCGCGGCGCTGGCGATCCCGGCCCGGATGCGCATGTTCGACTGGCTGAAGCGCTACAAGGAATGCGGCAACCCCTGCCAGTCCTGCGCCAACCAGTGCCCCGTCCAGGCGATCCACCCGACCGGAGAGATCAATCCGAACGAATGCGTGGACTGCCTGCATTGCCAGGTCCTGTACCAGTCCAAGACCATCTGCCCCGTCGTCATCAAGCGCGAAAAGCGGCGCGACGCCGCCGCCGCCTCGCCGGCGCGCAACATCTCGGGGCATCCGAACTCACCCAAACCCCACATCCAACCTGCTGAATGAAAGGAGTTCCGACAATGACACAGGAACACAAGACCGGCCTCTCGCGCCGCGCGCTCTTGGGCGCAACCGCTGGCGGGGCCGCCGTTGCCGGGGCCCTTGGCGGACGCCTTGCCCTGACCGGCGGCGTTGTCGGTGGCGCCACGCTGGCGGCCAGCGGCGCGGCCCAGGCCGCGGGCGAAGGCTTCAACGTGGCCCCCGGCCAGCTGGATACGCACTACGGCTTCTGGTCCTCGGGCCAGACCGGCGAGATGCGGATCCTCGGCATCCCCTCGATGCGCGAACTGATGCGGGTGCCGGTGTTCAACCGCTGCTCGGCCACCGGCTGGGGCGAAACCAATGAATCGCTGCGCGTCCACCAGCGCACGATGACCGAGAAGACCAAGAAATACCTGGCCGCCAACGGCAAGAAGGTCCACGACAACGGCGACCTGCACCACGTCCACATGTCGTTCACCGACGGCAAGTATGACGGCCAGTACCTGTTCATGAACGACAAGGCCAACACCCGCGTCGCCCGCGTGCGCGCCGACGTGATGAAGTGCGACGCCATCCTGGAGATTCCGAACGCCAAGGCGATCCACGGCCTGCGGCCGCAGAAGTTCCCGAAATCGACCTATGTCTTCTGCAACGGCGAGGATGAGGCGCCGCTGGTCAACGACGGCTCGACGATGACCGATGTCTCGACCTATGTGAACATCTTCACCGCGGTCGATGTCGACAGCTGGCTGCCGGCCTGGCAGGTGATGGTCTCGGGCAACCTGGACAACTGCGATGCCGACTACGAGGGCAAGTGGGCGTTCTCGACCAGCTACAACAGCGAAATGGGCATGACGCTGGCCGACATGACCGCCAGCGAGATGGACCATGTGGTGGTGTTCAACATCGCCGCCATCGAGGCTGCGGTGGCCGCGGGCGAGGGGCAGGAACTGAACGGCGTGCGCGTGCTGGACGGCCGCAAGGATGCGAACAGCAACTTCACCCGCTACATCCCGATCGCCAACAACCCGCACGGCTGCAACATGGCGCCCGACCGCAAGCACCTGTGCATCGGCGGCAAGCTGTCGCCCACCGTCACCGTGCTGGACGTGACCAAGTTCGACGCTCTGTTTGAAAAGCCCGCCGCCGAGGTTGACCTGCGCAGCCCCGTGGTGGCCGAACCGGAACTGGGCCTCGGGCCGCTGCACACCGCCTTTGACGGGCGCGGCAACGCCTATACCTCGCTGTTCCTGGACAGCCAGGTGGTCAAGTGGAACATCGAGGACGCGATCAAGGCCTATGCCGGCGAAAAGGTCGACCCGATCAAGGACAAGGTCGACGTGCAGTACCAGCCCGGCCACCTGAAGACGGTGATGGGCGAAACCCTTGAGGCCGAGAACCAGTGGCTGGTCTGCCTGTGCAAGTTCAGCAAGGACCGTTTCCTGAACGTGGGTCCTCTGAAGCCGGAAAACGACCAGCTGATCGACATCTCGGGCGACAAGATGGTGGTGGTGCATGACGGCCCGAACTTTGCCGAACCGCACGACGCCATCGCCGTGGCCGCCAGCCGGGTGAACCCGCTGTCGGCCTGGAACCGCCAGGACCCGATGTGGGCCGAGACCCGCAAGCAGGCCGAAGCCGATGGCGTCAACCTGGACGAATGGACCGACGTGGTCGTCCGTGACAAGGACGATCCCAAGAAGGTGCGCGTCTACATGTCGTCGCAGGCGCCCTCGTTCAGCCTGGAGTCGTTCACCGTCAAGGAGGGCGACGAGGTCACCGTGATCGTCACCAACCTGGACGACATCGACGACCTGACCCACGGCTTCACCCTGGGCAACCACGGCGTGGCGATGGAGATCGGGCCGCAAGCCACCTCGTCGATCACCTTCGTGGCCGCCCAGGCCGGGGTCTACTGGTACTATTGCCAGTGGTTCTGCCATGCGCTGCACATGGAAATGCGCGGCCGGATGTTCGTGGAACCGACCGGGGCCTGAGGATGATGCGTGCCCTTGCCCTTGCGCTGCTTCTTGCGACGCCCGCCTGGGCGGCGGAGGTGCATGTCGCGCCGGGCACGGGCACGCTGGCCGCTGCCATCGCCGGGGCTGCCCCCGGCGATGTGCTGATCCTTTCCGGCGGGGCCTACCTGGGCCCCGTCACCATCGACCGCACGCTGACCTTGCAGGGCGACGGCACCGCCACCATCGACGGCCAGGGGCAGGGAACCGTGATCACCATCACCGGTGATGACGTGGTGTTGACCGGGCTGCACGTCACCCGTTCGGGCGGGGTCAACGCCGACATCGATTCCGGCATCAAGATCCTCAAGGGCGCCGACCGCGCCCGCATCGAGGGCAACCGGCTGACCGACAACATGCACGGCATCGACGTGCATGGCGGGCTGGATACGCTGGTGCGCAACAACACCATCGAGGGCCGCCAGAACGACCGGATGAACGAACGCGGCAACGGCTTTTACGTCTGGAACAGCCCCGGCACCGTGATCGAGGGCAACACCGTCCGCTGGGGCCGCGACGGCATCTTTTCCAACGCCTCGCGCAAGGGCACCTACCGCAACAACATCTTCCGCGACCTGCGCTTTGCCGTCCACTACATGTACACCCACGACAGCGAAATCTCGGGCAACATCAGCATCGGCAATCACCTGGGATTCGCCGTGATGTATTCCGACCGGGTGACGCTGACCGGCAACCTGTCGCTGGGCGACCGCGAACATGGCGTGATGCTGAACTTTGCCAACGGCGCCGACGTGGCCGGCAACCTGGTGCGCGGCGGCACCAAGAAGTGCTTGTTCATCTACAACGCCCACAAGAACCTGATCGCCAACAACCGCTTCGAAGGCTGCGGCATCGGCATCCACTTCACTGCCGGGTCCGAACGCAACATGCTGACCGGAAACGCCTTTATCGCCAACCAGGAGCAGGTGAAATACGTCGGCACCCGCTTCATGGAGTGGAGCTTCGAGGGCCGCGGCAACTACTGGTCCGACCACCCCGCCTTTGACCTGAACGGCGACGGCATCGCCGATGGCGTCTACCGCCCGAACGACCTGATGGACCATATCCTGTGGTCGCAACCCGCCGCCGCGCTCTTGACCGGCTCTCCGGCCGTGCAACTGGTGCGCTGGTCGCAGTCCTCGTTTCCTGCGATCCTGCCGGGCGGCGTCACCGACAGCCACCCGCTGATGCAACCGATCACCATCCCCGTGCCCGCCGACATCGCCGCCCATGAGGCCGAAGTCGCCGGACGCTGGGTCCACGGAAGTTATGATGACCTCGACCCTGACGATCTCACAACTCACTAAGCGGTTCGGAGAGGTCGCCGCCCTGTCCGGGGTCGGCCTTGTCGTCGCGCCCGGCGAACGGGTGGCGCTGCTGGGCCACAACGGCGCGGGGAAATCCACGCTGATGAAGATCATCCTGGGCCTGATCCCGGCGACCAGCGGCGATGTCACCGTCTGCGACGCCGCCCCCGGGTCGGCCGCCGCGCGGGCCGCCGTGGCCTATCTGCCGGAAAACGTGGCCTTCCACCCCGCCTTGACCGGGCTGGAGCAGATCCGCCATTACCTTTCCTTGCGCGGTGAAAGCCCTGCGCAGGCAGAGGGCCTCTTGGAAAAGGTGGGCCTGGCCCATGCCGCCCGCCGCCGGATAGGCACCTATTCCAAGGGAATGCGCCAGCGCGTCGGCCTGGCCCAGGCGCTGATCGGCCACCCGCGCCTTCTGGTGCTGGACGAACCCACCTCGGGTCTGGACCCGGTGTCGCGGCGCGAATTCTACGCGCTGCTCGACGGGCTGGCCGCGCAGGGGGCCTCGATCCTGTTGTCGTCCCACGCCCTGACCGAGGTCGAGGCGCGCACCGACCGCATCGTCATCCTGTCCAAGGGCCGCCTGGTGGCCGAGGGCACGCTGGCCGACCTGCGCCGCCGCGCCGACCTGCCCGTCAGCCTGCATGTCACGGCCCGCAACGGCCACGCCGCCGAAATCGCCCGCGACCTGCCCGGCGCGATCCTGGTCGACGGCGCGCTGCACCTGACCTGTCCGCAGTCCGAAAAGCTGCACACCCTGGGCCGCATCGCCGGCCTTGGCGACAAGGTGGCCGACCTTGACGTGCTGCCCCCCAGCCTCGAGGATCTTTACGCCCACTTCAGCCAGGGGGCCGCGTCATGAGTCGCATCCTGTCCACCGCCGCCACCGAATTCCGCATCGCGCTGCGCAACCGCTGGGTCGCCATCGCGCTGGTGCTGATGGCGGTGTTCTCTCTGGTGCTGTCACTGGCCGGGTCGGCGCCTACCGGCGGGCTGGGGGTCGACCGGCTGTCGGTCACCGTCGCCTCGCTGACCTCGCTGTCGGTCTACCTGATCCCGCTCCTGGCCCTGCTGATGAGCTTTGACGCCATCGCCGGCGAATCCGAACGCGGCACGCTGCCTCTGCTCTTGGCCTATCCGATCGCCCGCGAAGAGGTGCTGCTGGGCAAGCTGGCCGCCCATCTCGGTATCCTGGCCCTGGCCGTCCTGCTGGGCCATGGCCTGGCCGCCAGCGTCGCGATCTACACCGACGAGAACGCCCTGGCCGGCCTGCCCGCGCTGTGGCGGCTGTCGTGGTCCTCGGTCCTGCTGGGGGCGACCTTCCTCGGCGCGGGCTATGCCCTGTCGTCGCTGTCGCGCCGCCCCTCGGGGGCCGCGGGGCTGGCGATCGGCCTCTGGCTGGGCCTGGTCGTCCTCTATGACCTTGCGCTTCTGTCGGCCATCGTCGCCGACAACGGCGGCTGGTTCACCACCACCGCCTTTCCGCTGGCCCTGCTGGCCAACCCCGCCGACGCCTTTCGCCTGTTCAACCTGACCGCCTCGGGCGCCACTGCCGCCGCGGCCGGGGTCGGCGGCGCCGCCGATGCCATTCCGCTCTGGCAATCGCTGGCCTCGGTCCTGCTGTGGCCGCTGGCCGCCCTGGCGATTGCCGCCGCCGCCTTCCGAAAGGTCACGCCATGAAACGCGCGCTTCTCTTCGCCCTTTTGCTGGCCGCCTGCCAGGAAGACGTCGCCCAGAACACCGATCCGCTGCCGTTGACGGCGGAAACGGTGGGCCATTTCTGCCAGATGAACCTGCTGGAACACGAAGGGCCCAAGGGCCAGGTCCACCTCGAAGGCCTGCCCGGCATGCCGCTTTACTTCAGCCAGGTCAGCGACCTGGTGGTCTACCTGCGCCTGCCCGAGCAAAGCCACAAGGTGCTGGCGATCTATGTCAGCGACATGGGCACCCCCGGCGCGACCTGGGCCGAGCCGGGCGCCGCGAACTGGATCGACGCGACAACCGCGCATTACGTCGTCGGTGCCGATGTCATCGGCGGCATGGGCGCGCCCGAGGTGGTGCCCTTTGCCGACCTGGCCGCCGCCGAGACCTTTGCGTTGCAGCACGGCGGCAGCATCATGGCGCTGACGGCCATCCCTGACGCCGCCGTGACCGCCCCCGGCGCCGGTGCCGGCGCCGATGCGGCGGCGGGCGACGACGACTACGCGCGCCGCCTGCGCGCCCTTTCCGGCAAGACAGGAGGCTGAGCCCATGCTGACCCGCCGCCGTTTCATCGCGATCACCGCTGCCCTTGCGCCCGCCCTGACGCCCGCGGCCGGCCTGGCCCGGGCCGAGGACCTGCACGTCGAAACCGGCCATGCGCTTGGGGCGCAGGTCACGCTGCGCCTGCACCACCCCGACGCCGTGCGCCTGGCCGCCCTGGCGATGGACGAGATCGCCCGGCTGGAGCGTGTCTTCAGCCTCTATCTGCCCGACAGCGCGCTGGCACGGCTCAACCGCGATGGCGCGCTGGCCGAGCCTCCGTTCGAGTTGCTGGAGTGTCTGACCCGGGCGGGCGCCGTGCACGCCGCCAGTGGCGGCCGCTTCGACCCCACGGTGCAGCCGCTCTGGGCGGCCGAGGCCGCGGCGCGGCAACGCGGCGGGACGCTTGGGGCGGCCGAACGCGCCGCGGTGCGGGCTCTGGTCGGCTGGTCAGGCGTGCGCCTGTCTCCACAGGCGGTGACCCTGCGCCCCGGCATGGCGCTGACGCTGAACGGCATTGCCCAGGGGTTCATCGCCGACCGCGTGGCGGCGTTGCTGGCGGATCATGGCCTGACCCGCGCCCTGATCGACACCGGAGAGATGGTGGCCCTGCCCGAGGGGCGCTGGCCGGTCGGCCTGCCCGGTGGCGGCGAGGTCGCGCTGCAAGGCCGCGCGCTGGCAACCTCGGCGCCGCTGGGAATGACCTTCGGCGGCGATGGCGTGACCAGCCACATCCTTGACCCGCGCACCGGCCGCCCGCTGCGGCCGCGCTGGCGGTCGGTCACCGTCTCGGCGCCCATGGCGGCGCTGGCCGACGCCCTGTCGACGGCGATCTGCCTGACCGATTCCCGGGCCGAGGCCGAGGCGATCTGCGCCGCCTTCGACGGCGCCGGGCTGGTCTCTGCGATCCCTGCCTGAGCCGGGTCGACCGATCCGCCCCGCCCGATCTGCACTGCCTGAAGGACCCGACAGCCTTGGTCTTGCCCGCGCCAGACCCGGGCGCCGCCCTTCCAGGGCGACGGGGGCGGGCGCCCCGCCGGCGACCGCCCCCCGATGTCCGCTGCGCTCTGCGGCCTGGGTCAGGCAGCCTCTTCCCAGCGATCCTCGTCGTCCGCCCGGATCTTGAACCTCGCCACCAGGTCGGCGAGGGCATCGGCGCGGGCGTTCAGCTGCTGGGTGGTCATGCCGGCCTGTTCGGCCATGGCGGCGTTCTGCTGGGTGACCTGGTCCAGCTGCGCGACGCCGGTGTTGATCTCGGACAGGCCGCGGGCCTGTTCGGCGGCGGCGGCGGCGATGTTCGACACCAGGCCGGCCATCCGTCCGACCCGGTCGACCACGCGCTCCAGCGCGGTGCCGGTGCGGTTCACATGGTCGACGCCCTGCAGGATCTGGTCGGTCGAGGAACCGATCAGGTCCTTGATCTCGCGCGCGGCCTGGCTGGAGCGCTGCGCCAGCGCCCGCACCTCGGAGGCGACGACGGCAAAGCCCTTGCCGGCCTCGCCCGCCCGCGCGGCCTCCACCCCGGCGTTCAGCGCCAGCAGGTTGGTCTGGAAGGCGATGTCGTCGATCACCCCGATGATCTGGGTGATATGGCCGGCCGAGGTCTGGATCGCGTCCATCGCGGTGACGGCATCGCGCACGATGCGGCCCGATTCCTCGGCCTCGGTGCGGGTTTCGCCCATGGCGCCCTCGACCGTGCGGGCGGTATCGGCGGCCTCGCGGACGCTGCCGGTCAGTTCCTCCAGCGCGGCGGCGGTTTCCTCCAGCGTGGCGGCCTGGGCCACCGTGCGGGTGGACAGGTTGTCCGAGGCGCGGTGCATGTCGCCGGTCAGCTTGTGGATGTCGGTCGAAGAGCCGATGACCTGCTGGATCAGCTGACGCAGGTGGTGTGCGGTTTCGTTGAAATCCTGGCGCAGCGTGTCGTAATCGTCGCCGAAGGCTTCGTCGATCGACTGGCTCAGGTCGCCGGTGGACAGCGCGCGCAAGCCCACGCCCAGACGTGTGATGACGCCCTGGGCCGCGGCGCGCAGCCTGTCCTGTTCGGCCATCACGTCCTCGACTCGCTGGCTGACCTTATCGATGTCGCGGGCGATGGCACCGATGTCGTCTTCGCGCGTGATCGCCGCCAGCCGGATCGAGAAATCGCCGGCCGCGACCCGGCCCAGGGCCGCGCGCATGCGATCGATGGGCCGCAGGATGTGGCGGGCCGATGCCCAGCTGCCCAGCACCAGCACCAGGGCCGCCACCGCCGCCACCCCGGCCAGCACATAGGTCAGCACCAGGTTCACCGACGAGGCGCTGTCCACCGAGTGTTCGCTGAAGGTTTCGATCGCGTCGGTCATGGTGTCGAAGGCGGATGCAAGGTCGGTGAAGGCGGTCTCGAACGCCGGCATCGCGCGTCCGGCGGCCTCCGGCCCGGCTTGGACGGCTTGCCGCAGGTCCTGCTTTGCCTGGATGTAGGCGGCGGCAGAGGGCAGCGCGGCATCGACCGCCGGGCGCAGTTCGGCCGGCAGGTCCAAGCCTTTCAACTCGTCCAGGGCGGCAGACAGCGTCGCTATTGAGCCGTCCAGTTCGGCCAGGGCCTCGGGGACCTCGGCTTCGTGGCCGTTCGACAGAATCAGCAGGACATGGTCCACCAGCGCCCGGCTGCGGTCATGCATCATGTCGGCGATCATGCCGTCGCGCATCGCCGTCATCGCCACCTCTTGCTGGCGCAGGCTGTGGGTATTCTTCCACATGCCGAAGATCCCCGCGCCGGCCGTGAGTGCCAGGGCCACCACGGCCGTTAGCCCGGCGGCCAGCAGGGCCGAACGGATGGACAGGGTTCGAAGCATGCAAGACCTCCACATCTGGATGGCCGCACCATCCCGCCATCGTGCTAACGAAGGCTGAACGCCAAAGGTTCCCTGAAACTTCTCGACATTTCTGCGCGGCCCCCCCCCTGGCCGTGCCGGCGCGCGCGCCCCGTGGCTGCGGGTCAACCCGCCTCTTTCACCGCCTCCATCGCGACATAGGTCGAGGTCTGGGCGACATGGGGCAGGGCGCTGATGCGTTCGGCCAGTACGCGGCGATAGTCGGCGATGCTTTCGGTGCGCACCTTCAGCAGATAGTCGAAGCGGCTGGCGATCATGTGGCATTCCTCGACCTCGGGCACCGCACGGACGGCGCGGTTGAAGGCCTGCAAGGCCGCCTCGCGCGTGTCGCTGAGGCGCACCTCGACGAAGGCCACATGCGCCTGGCCCATCTTCACCGGGTCCAGGATGGCGCGGTAGCCCGCGATCACGCCGGCCTCTTCCAGCCGCTTCATCCGCGCCTGGGTGGGGCTTTTCGACAGGCCGATGCGGCGGGCCAGCTCGACCGCGCTGATCCGCCCGTCGGTGGCCAGCACCTCCAGGATGGCACGGTCGAAGCGGTCCAGCGCCAAAGGTCCATTCGGCATGAAATCCCCCTCATCTTTGGCCATTCTGCCTGTCAATCAGGGTACATTCGGGAAAACAGCCTGGCAATCCCGGTGTATCCTGCCCCAAACGAGGAGACCCGCATGACCCCCTGGGACATCATCGCCACGCAGTCCTTGACCGACGAGGATGCGCTGGTTCGCCAGCTTCTGGACCAGGCCGCGCTGTCGCCGGCCGACCGCGCCGCGATCACCGCCGCTGGCGCCGATCTGGTCCGCCAGATCCGCGCCAGCACCCGCCCCGGGCTGATGGAGGTCTTCCTGGCCGAATACGGCCTGTCGACCGACGAGGGCATCGCGCTGATGTGCCTGGCCGAGGCGCTGTTGCGGGTGCCCGACGCCGAAACCATGGATGCCCTGATCGAGGACAAGATCGCCCCCAGCGACTGGGGCCGCCACCTCGGCCGCTCGGCCAGCAGTCTGGTGAACGCCTCGACCTGGGCCTTGATGCTGACCGGCAAGGTGCTGGAGGACCGCGAGCCGGGCGTGGTGGGCCACCTGCGCGCCGCCGTCAAGCGGCTGGGCGAACCGGTGATCCGCACCGCCGTTTCCCGAGCGATGAAAGAGATGGGCCGCCAGTTCGTGCTGGGCGAAACCATCGACAAGGCGATGGACCGCGCGCGCGAGCTTGAGGCCAAGGGCTATACCTACAGCTACGACATGCTGGGCGAGGCGGCGCGCACCGAAGCCGACGCGCGGCGCTATCACCTGTCGTACTCGGCGGCGATCACCGCCATCGCCCGCGCCGCCCGTGGCAACGACATCCGCACCAACCCCGGCATCTCGGTGAAACTCTCGGCGCTGCATCCCCGCTACGAAGTGGCCAAGCGCGACCGCGTGATGGAGGAGCTGGTCCCCCGCGTCCGCGCGCTGGCGGGCCTGGCGCGCGCCGCGGGCCTGGGCTTCAACATCGACGCCGAAGAGGCCGACCGCCTGGCCCTCTCGCTCGAGGTGATCGAGGCGGTGCTGTCCGACCCCTCGCTGGCTGGATGGGACGGCTTTGGCGTGGTGGTGCAGGCCTATGGCCGCCGTGCCGGCGCGGTGATCGACTGGCTGTACGCACTGTCCCAACGGCTGGACCGCCGCATCATGGTACGGCTGGTCAAGGGCGCCTACTGGGACGCCGAGGTGAAGCGCGCCCAGGTGCTGGGGCTGGAGTCGTTCCCGGTGTTCACCCGCAAGCAGGCGACCGATGTCAGCTACATCGCCAACGCCCGCAAGCTCTTGGCGATGACCGACCGCATCTATCCGCAATTCGCCACCCACAACGCCCATACCGTCGCCGCCATCCTGCACATGGCGCGGGCCGTGCCGGGGGGCGCCACGACCTATGAATTCCAGCGCCTGCACGGCATGGGCGAACGGCTGCACGACATCGTCCTGACCGGGCAGGGCACCCGCTGCCGTATCTATGCCCCGGTGGGCGCGCACCGCGACCTGCTGGCCTATCTGGTCCGCCGGCTTCTGGAAAACGGCGCAAACTCCAGCTTCGTCAACCAGATCGTGAACGAGGAGGTGACGCCCGAACAGGTCGCCGCCTGCCCGCTGACGCGGATCGAAGGGCTGTCGCGCATCCCCGGCCCCTCGGTCACGCCTGCGGCCGACCTGTTCCCCGGCCGCACCAATTCGCGCGGCTTCGACCTGACCTCGGCCGCCGACCTGGCCCGGATCGAGGCCGCCCGCGCCCCCCACGCCGCCACGGTCTTCGAAGCTGCGCCAATGCTGGCGGGCCGCGCGGCAGGCGGCCTGCGGGTCGACATCGCGAACCCCGCCACCGGCGATCGCGTGGGCCTTGTGCTGACGGCCGCAGAGGCCGATGTCGACACCGCGCTGCGCCTGGCCGAACCCTGGGCCGCCCCGCCCGAGGTGCGGGCCGAGGTACTGACCCGCGCCGCCGACCTTTATGAGGAAA
>JAGPCN010000120.1:6573-11478 GCA_018058035.1 Fuscovulum sp. | reverse complement strand
GCGACCTGGACGAGGCGATCCACGCGCTGGAAACCACCGGGCGCCCCGACCAGCTGACGCTGCGGCGGCTGAAGAAGCAGAAGCTGGCGCTGAAGGATTCGATCACCAGGATCGAAGACAAGCTGATCCCCGACATCATCGCCTGACCGCCCTCGCCCGCCCGAAGATCGCCCGCAGGGGCCAGGGAACGGCCGCGCGCACCGGCCCCGGACGGGCGTTTGCCCCGGACCGCGGCCAAGGGCGGGCAGGGCATGCTGCATCCGCATAATGGTGACTTTTCCAAGTATATTTTCATTTCAGATCAGAGTGTTGAATTCACAACTCCGGGCGAAAAGCGACGCAAGACTTGACACAGGTCAACGTTTTCGGGCCGCAACGGGGCCAAGCCTAAGCGCACCAAGAAACATGCGAGTCGCCACGATGAAGGCCTCTTTGCTTGCCCTTGCCGCCCTTTGCATCCTGGCCGCGCCCACCCTGGCGCGCGAGGCGCGGGATCTGACCCTTGGCCTGGGCGTGGCCCATGTGTCGCCCAAGGACGGCATCGGCACCCTGGCCGGCGCGGTGGCCGATGTGGGCAACAACACCCGGCCCTCGGTCACGCTGGAATACTTCATCAAGGCCAACGTGGGGCTTGACCATGCGGTGTCGGACAATGGGGCGCTGCGCTGCGACCTGCTCCATACCGACATCGACAGCGACGCGACACTGAACGGCGGCCCGTTCGGCAGGGTCGAGATCGACCCGCTGGCGACCGGCGTGTCCTATGTGATGGAATTCTGAAGGCTGGGACGCCTGCAAGGAGAGGGGGGGCACGCGGGACATGCGTGTCCCCCTTTTCCCTGGCGGCCTGCCGGCTTGCCCCTGTGGTTCGGGCGGTATATGCGCGGGCCATATCCACGGAGGCGCGCATGACCCCAGTCGTCGGCATCATCATGGGGTCCCAGTCGGACTGGGCCACGATGAAGGAGGCCGCGCTGATCCTGGATCAGCTGGGCGTTGGGTATGAATCCCGGATCGTCTCGGCCCATCGCACGCCGGACCGGCTGTGGGACTATGGCAAGACCGCCGTGGCGCGCGGGCTGCGGGTGATCATCGCGGGCGCCGGCGGGGCGGCGCATCTGCCGGGCATGATGGCGTCAAAGACGCGGCTGCCGGTGATCGGGGTGCCGGTGCAGACCAAGGCGCTGGCGGGCGTCGATTCGCTTTATTCCATCGTGCAGATGCCCAAGGGCTATCCGGTGGCGACCATGGCCATCGGGGCGGCGGGCGCGGCCAATGCCGGGCTGATGGCGGCGGGCATCCTGGCCCTGTCCGATGGTGGCCTGGCGGCGCGGCTGGACGCCTGGCGCGCGGCGCTGTCGGCCAGCATCCCCGAGGAGCCGAAGGATGAGTGAACTTGCGCAAGGGTCGGTGATCGGCATCCTGGGCGGCGGGCAACTGGGCCGGATGCTGTCGGTCGCGGCCAGCCGGCTGGGCTATCGCTGCCACATCTACGAACCGGGCGCGGCACCGGCGGGCGATGTCGCCCATGCGGTGACCTGCGCGCCCTATGACGACGAAGCGGCGCTGCGGGCCTTTGCCGCCTCGGTCGACGTGATCACCTATGAATTCGAGAACGTGCCGACCAGCGCGCTGGACCTGCTGGAGTCCCTGCGCCCGATCCGCCCGAACCGCCGGGCGCTGGCGGTTTCCCAGGACCGGGTGGCCGAAAAGGGCTTTCTGAATGAACTGGGGCTGCAGACCGCGCCCTGGGCGGCGGTGAACTCCGAGGCCGACCTGCGGGCGGCGGTGGACCGGCTGGGGCTGCCGGCGATCCTCAAGACCGCGCGGCTGGGATACGATGGCAAGGGCCAGGTTCGGCTGGAAGACGCGGCAGAGATCCCAGCGGCCTGGGCCGCCATGCAGGGCGCGGCCTCGGTGCTGGAGGGCTTTGTGGCCTTCGAGCGCGAGGTTTCGGTGATCGCAGCGCGCGGGCTGGACGGATCGGTCGCCTGTTTCGACCCGGGCGAGAACGTGCACCGCGACGGCATCCTGCGCACCACGACGGTGCCGGCCCGGCTGAACCCGGGGCAGCGGGCCGACGCGGTTCTGGTCGCCGCCCGTATCCTGAACGCGCTGGACTATGTGGGCGTGCTGGGGGTGGAACTGTTCGTCACCCGCGCGGGGCTGTTGGTGAACGAGATCGCGCCAAGGGTCCACAACTCGGGCCACTGGACGCAGGCCGGCTGCACGGTCGACCAGTTCGAGCAGCACATCCGCGCGGTGGCGGGGCTGCCGCTCGGCGATGGCGGCAGGTATGCCGATGTGGTGATGGAAAACCTGATCGGCGAGGATGTCGACCGGGTGCCCGAATTGCTGCGCGCGCGCGACGTGGCGGTGCATCTTTACGGCAAGGGCGCGGCACGGCCGGGCCGCAAGATGGGCCATGTGAACCGCGTGGTCCGGGGGTAGCTCCTCGTTCGACTTCGTCTCCTCGTCGCGGACGGTGCGCGAGGAGTGACGAAGTCATCGACGAGCCGCCTTAGCGCAAGAACGCCCCGTGCCGCAGGAAATGCAGCGTCTGGCGGATCACGCTGGGGTTCACCATCATCCAGGTATGGCTGACCGGCAGGGTCAGGTGGTCGGCCATCCCTGCCAGCCGCGTGCTGGCGACCGTCACCTTGCCATCGTCCGGGCCGGGCAGAAGCTGGCTGAACCAGGGGCTGACCGACCGGCTTCCGGCGATGATGCCCAGCGGATAGTCGGGCGGCGGCAGCCGGTTCGGCCAGCTCTGCGGCCCGGTGCCCAGCGTCAGCCCGGCCGGGCCGTTGACCATTTGAAACACCTTCCAGTCGCCCAGCCGGTCGACCAGTTCCGACCCGTGGTTGGGCGGCGCCAGCATCACCACGCGGCCCAGACCGGCGGGATGGCCGCGCGCCAGCCAGTCGCGCGCCAGGATGCCGCCCATCGAATGGGTGACGACATGGGTGCGGCCGTCGAAGGGGGCGGCAAAGGCCGCGGCGACGCCGTCCACCAGCGCCTCGGGGGCCGCGCGGGTCGAGGGGTAGGCGGCATGCGCCACCCCGTAGCCTGCCGCGCGCAGCGCGATGCCCATCGCCGCCAGCGACCGCGACGACCGGGCCAGGCCATGGACCAGGATCACCCGCTCGGCCGGGGCAGGGCCGGAGCGGAGGTCGGCCGGCGCGGCCAGCGGCTGGATCAGGCGCGAGAACATCGGCCGATCTTCCTGCCGTCGCGGCCAGAAGGAAAGGGGGGCCAGTCCTGACCTTGCGTCACGGCCCCTTGCGGGGTGAAGGCGTCAGGGCTCGGGCGCGTCGGTATCGGGCAGGCCACGGGCCCGGCGGTCGCGGGCCTCGCGCGCCAGCCGTTCATAGCGGGCGCGGAATTCCTCGAGTATCGTCTCGTCCAGTTCCTCAAGGTCGAGCAGCGCGTTGTGGGCGCCGCTGGTGGCCCGGATCAGCTCGTCCAGCTTCAGCTGGATCGCGGCGGTGTCGCGGTTCTGGGTGTTCTGGATCAGGAAGACCATCAGGAAGGTGACAATGGTGGTGCCGGTGTTGATGACCAGTTGCCAGGTGTCGGAAAACCCGAACAGCGGCCCGGTGACGATCCAGGTCAGGATCACCGCCACCGCCAGCACGAAGGTGCCGGGGCGACCGCACCAGTGCGACACCCGCTTCGCTACCTCGCCATAGGCCATGTCGTTTCTCCTTGCTGCCGGTCCGGTCGGCGGCAGGTTGCGCCTCGGGCGCAGCGCGGGCAAGGGCCGGGGTGAAAGGACCGGGGTGCAATGTCGGGCGGCAAGGCCGCCCGCGGGGCTGGACAAGGCGCCCCGCCCCGCGCAACCCTGCGGCCATGACCCGCACCCGACCCCGCCTTGCCGTTCGTGCCCTGATCCTGGATTCCCTGGACCGGCTGTTGCTGGTCAACGCCTACCCGGGCGGGCGGCTGGGCCTGTGGTGCGCCCCGGGCGGCGGTTGCGAGGCCGGCCAGTCGCTGCCCGCGAACCTGGCCCGCGAGGTGCATGAGGAAACCGGCTTGCAGGTCGAGGTCGGCCCGCCCGCCCTGGTGAACGAATTCCATGACCCGGACAGCGGCTTTCACCAGGTCGACCTGTTCTTCCGCTGCACCCTGCGGTCGGGCGTGCTGGATGACCGCTGGACCGATCCGGAAGGCGTGGTGACCCTGCGCAGGTTCTTTTCGCGCGTCGAACTGGCGGCCGGTCATGTCCGGTTCAAGCCCGACAGCCTGCCCGAGGCCGCCTGGGGCACGGCCTGCCTCTACGACCCGCTGGAAGTGATCCTGCGATGATGCCGGCGGATCGGCGGATCCGCCCGCTTCTCCGGGCCGAGGCGCCCCTGGTGGCAGCGTTCTATCAGGCCGCGCCGGACTATTGGCTGCTGGCCGAGGGCGGCTGCGACCCGGACCGTCAGGCCTCTGACTTCTTCACCGATGCCCCGCCAGGTTGCGATCCGGCACAATCTGACCGACTGGGCCTGTTCTTTGCCGGCCGGCTGTCGGGGGTGGCCGAGGTTTCCTACGGCTTTCCTGAAACGGGCGATGCCTATCTAGGGCTGATGCTGCTTGGCCCCTGGGCACAAGGCCAGGGACATGGCCGGGCCTTTCTGGCGCAGGCCGAGGCCTTGGCGCGGGCGCGCGGTGCGCCGGTCCTCTGCCTTGCCGTTCTGGACGCGAACCCGCGCGGGCGAGCGTTCTGGCTGCGCGAGGGGTTCCTGCCGACCGGGCGGCGCGGCCAGGATGCCGCGACCGGGCAGTGGCTGGAACGGTTGCAGAAACGGCTCTGACGGAAGGCGGGCGGATCGCTCGCCCAGCCGTGGCGCGCGCCCTGACTCAAACGCCGTCGAAGGCCCGCGGATAGACCAGCCGTTCTTCAGGGGGTGTCCTGCC
>JAGPCN010000120.1:0-6473 GCA_018058035.1 Fuscovulum sp. | reverse complement strand
CCAAAGCAAAAGGGCGGCCACGGGGGCCGCCCTTTCGATCCTGTGTCGGGGTGGATCAGAAGTCCATCCCGCCCATGCCGCCGCCGCCGCCGGGCATCGCCGGGGCCGACTTGTCGGCCGGACGGTCGGCGATCATCGCCTCGGTGGTGATCAGCAGCGAGGCGACCGAAGCCGCGTCTTCCAGCGCCGTCCGCACGACCTTGGCCGGGTCGATCACGCCGAACTTGAACATGTCGCCATATTCTTCGGTCTGGGCGTTGAAGCCGAAGGTCACGTCTTTCGACTCGCGCACCTTGCCGGCCACAACGGCGCCATCGACGCCGGCGTTTTCGGCGATCTGGCGCAGCGGGGCTTCCAGCGCCTTGCGAACGATCGAGATACCGGCGTTCTGGTCGCTGTTTGCACCCTTCAGGTCATCCAGAACCTTGCCAGCCTGCATCAGCGCGACGCCACCGCCGACCACGATGCCTTCCTGAACGGCCGCGCGGGTCGCGTTCAGGGCGTCATCGACGCGGTCCTTGCGCTCTTTCACTTCGACTTCGGTCATGCCGCCGACGCGGATCACGGCAACGCCACCGGCCAGCTTGGCCACGCGCTCTTGCAGCTTTTCGCGGTCGTAGTCGCTGGTGGTTTCCTCGATCTGGGCGCGGATCTGGGACACGCGGGCCTCGATCTCGGCCTTGTCGCCAGCGCCATCGACGATGGTGGTGTTGTCCTTGTTGATGGTGACCTTCTTGGCACGGCCCAGCATGTCGATGCCGACATTCTCAAGCTTCATGCCCAGGTCGTCCGAGATCACCTGGCCGCCGGTCAGGATCGCGATGTCCTGCAGCATGGCCTTGCGGCGATCACCGAAGCCCGGGGCTTTGACGGCCGCGATCTTCAGGCCGCCACGCAGCTTGTTGACGACCAGCGTGGCCAGAGCCTCGCCTTCGACGTCCTCGGCCACGATGATCAGCGGGCGCTGCGACTGGATCACGGCTTCCAGCAGCGGAACCATCGGCTGCAGCGAGGACAGCTTCTTTTCGTGCAGCAGGATGTAGGCGTCTTCCAGCTCGGCAATCATCTTGTCGGCGTTGGTGACGAAGTAGGGCGACAGGTAGCCGCGGTCGAACTGCATGCCTTCCACGACATCGGTCGAGGTTTCCAGGCCCTTGTTCTCTTCGACGGTGATCACACCCTCGTTGCCGACCTTCTGCATCGCGTCAGCGATCTGGCGGCCGATTTCCGATTCGCCGTTGGCCGAGATGGTGCCGACCTGGGCGACTTCGTCGCTGTCCTTGACCGGACGGGCGGCGGCCTTGATCGCAGCCACGACCTTGTGGGTCGCCATGTCGATGCCACGCTTCAGGTCCATCGGGTTCATGCCGGCGGCCACGGCCTTCATGCCTTCGCGGACGATGGCCTGGGCCAGCACGGTGGCGGTGGTGGTGCCGTCGCCGGCCTCGTCATTGGTGCGGGAAGCGACTTCCTTCACCATCTGCGCGCCCATGTTCTCGAACTTGTCGGCCAGTTCGATTTCCTTGGCCACGGTCACGCCGTCCTTGGTGATGCGCGGCGCGCCAAAGGACTTGTCGATCACCACGTTGCGGCCTTTCGGGCCCAGAGTCACCTTGACCGCGTCGGCCAGGATGTTGACGCCACGCAGCATGCGGTCGCGGGCATCGGTATCGAAACGAACGTCTTTCGCACCCATCGTGCAGACTCCTCAGATTTCGGTTGATGTTGGGAAAGCGACGTCTGACTCAGGCGATGATGCCGAGGATGTCGCTTTCCTTCATGATCAGCAGCTCTTCGCCGTTCAGCGTCACTTCGGTGCCCGACCATTTGCCGAACAGGATGCGGTCGCCGGTCTTGACCGACGGCGCGATCAGCTCGCCCGAATCCTTGCGGGCGCCTTCACCGACCGAGACGACTTCGCCCTCGGCGGGTTTTTCCTTGGCGGTGTCGGGGATGATCAGCCCGCCCTTGGTCTTTTCCTCGGACTGGACGCGACGGACCAGCACGCGGTCATGCAGCGGTTTGAAAGCCATCTGGCAACTCTCCCTTGGGTTCCAGGTTGAAACTGTTGGCACTCACCTGGGGCGAGTGCTAACGGCGTTGATCTAGGGAAACCGCGGCCCCGAGTCAACACCCTGCACCCGACGAATTTTCCGCCTTTCGCGGCCCCTGCCCGGCTTTCCCTTGGCCGCGCGCAGTGCCACCATGGGCCGCGCCACGACCCGGAGGCCCTATGTTCCGCCGCCTGAAGAAAACCCTTGCCGCCGCGCTCTTCGGCGCCGCCCTGCTGGCCGCCCCGGCGGCACAGGCGGAATGCCAGGGCAGCAACCTGCTGGACCAGATGGCCCCGGATCGCCGGGCCGCGCTGCAGGCAGCGGCGCAGGCGGTGCCCTATCCGGTCGGCAACTTCTGGCGGGCCGAGCGTGACGGCGCGCGGCTGACCATCCTGGGCACCTACCACCTGGACGACCCGCGCCACGACCCCGTCGTGCAGCACTTCGCCGCCGAGATCGCCGCCGCGGCCACCGTCCTGGTCGAGGCCGGCCCCGCCGAGGAAAAGGCCCTGCTCGACCGGATGGCGGCCGATCCCTCGATCCTGCTGATCACCGAGGGCCCCAACCTGATGCAGCTGCTTCCGCCCGACATCTGGGCCGAGCTGAAACAGGCTGCCGCCGACCGCGGCATCCCCGCCTTCATGGCGGCCAAGTTCCGGCCCTGGTACATCACCGTCCTTTTGGCCGTGCCGCCCTGCGCGATGGCGGAAATGACCGACCCCAAGGGCCTGGACGGAAGGGTGATCGACACCGCCCTGGCCGCCGGCGTGCCGGTGCGCGCGCTGGAACCCTTTGACACCGTGTTTTCCGTCTTCGGCGCGATGACGGCGCAGGAACAGATCGACATGATCGCCCAGACCCTGGCGCTGGAGGATCGGATCGCCGATTTCTCGCAGACCCTGGCCGATGCCTATTTCGACGGGGAAAACCGGCTGATGTGGGAACTGATGCGCCAGGAATCCTATGACATGCCCGGCTATACCCGCGCGCAGATCGACGCCGAGATGGCCCGGATGGAAGACCTGCTGATGGTGCGCCGCAACCGCGCCTGGATCCCGGTGATCGAGGATGCCGCCCGGCAAGGCCCCGCCGTGGTCGCCTTTGGCGCGCTGCACCTGTCGGGGCAGGACGGGGTGCTGAACCTGCTCGCCCAGAACGGCTGGACCATCACGCCGATCACTTTGCCATGATCGCTGCCCTATCCGGCCACCGGCTGGCCCGCGTGACGCTGCTGGATTGCGGCACGTTCAGCGTACGGGGCGGCGCGCGGGTGATCGGCATCCCGGCCTTTCTGCTGACCACCGACCGCGGCGCGCAGGTGCTGGTCGATGGCGGTTTTCCCCCGGCCTATGCCGCCGATGCCGAGGCAGCCGCCCGCGCCGATGGCTTGGGCACTTTCGGCCACCTGCTGGACCACGGGACGCGGAATGCGGTGGCGGCACAGCTGGCGCTCTGCGGTGTGGGTATCGGCGATCTGGCCGCGCATGTGCTGACGCATGGACATATCGACCATGTCGGGGCCCTGCCGCTGATCAGTTGCCCGCTGGTCCTGACGGAAATCGAACATTCCGCCCCGCCGCTCTATTTCGCCGACCGGCGGCCGATGCGCTGGCCGGCGGTGCCCACCCTGACCCTCGCGGCCGAGACCGAGCTTTGTCCCGGCATCCGGCTGATCCCCACCCCCGGCCATACGCCCGGCCACCTGTCGCTGCTGCTGCACCCCGCCGAAGGCCCGCCGCTGATCCTGGCGGGCGATGCGATCAACCGCCTGTCCGAACCCGCCGAAGGCTACCCCGACGCGATGGACGCCGACACGGCTCGCCAATCAGGAGACCGGCTGCTGGCGCTGGCCCGCGACACTGGCGCGCGGCTGATCTGCGGGCACGAGCCTGCCGACTGGCCCACCCTGCCAAGGGCGCCGCTGCCGCTGGCGTAGGGGGGGTCAGGCGGCGCGGTTCTCCATCACCGCGATCTCGTTGCGCGTGCCCAGCAGGAACCCGTCCGGCCCGGTGCGATAGACCTTCACGCCCACCGTGTCGGTTGGCACGTTCGCCCCAATGGCCCGCACCGAGTCGCCCAGAACCTGCACGACAAGGTCGGTGTGGGACGAAAAGTCATCCCACGCGGCGGCGTGGTCATAGCCGATCTTCGTCACCCGCCACTGCGCGATCAGGTCGCCCACCTGCGGCCGCCGTTCGGTGATGCGGTGGCCCCAGAACGGCGCGGCCTGCCCCGCATTCCGCTTGACGATCGCATCATGGATGTAGCGCGCGTGCCCGGCGCTGAACTTGAAGCCGTCATAGCCGCCGGCACGGCGGACAAAGGCGCTCATCCCGGCGGCCGACCAGGGCCAACCCGGATGGCTGGTATTGTCGCCCGGCGGGCGGCCGCCGCCCAGATCGTCCCACATCTGCAGGACGTGGTCCTTGTAGGGCTGGACGTCTTCGCGCCCCGCGCCGCGGTCGAACAATTCCCAGTAATGCGCGGCCGCCTGCACCAGTCGCGCGATGGCATCGCTGCGGACCAATGTCATGTAGGCGGCCGAGGCATAGCCCACCCGCCCCGACCCCGGTGCCAGCACGCGCACCTTCTTCCACTTGGTGCCGGTGTCCTCGAGCAACTCGACCTGGGTGGCGAAGGGCATGGTTTCCAGAGGGGCTTGCGCGGTCGACGGGGTCGGGCGCAGGTTGAGGCCCTGATAGACGTTCGTGACAAGATAGCGGGTCAAGGAACTCTCCAAATGCCAAAGGGTGAATGAATGGCCCAGTGTACCGCGAACCGCGCCCGTTGCGGCGTGAGAACGGCGTGAATTCGCGGCAAGGAACCAGCGCGCCGCGGCGGGCGGCCCACCCGTGACGCAGGACCGCCGCACCGGGTTGCTGCTGCTGTTCGGCGCCACCCTGGCCTGGAGCACCTCGGGCCTGTTCGCCCGCGCCATACCGCTGGACACGCCGACGGTGATCCTGTGGCGGGGCTGGGCGGGGGCGGCGGGGCTGATCGTGCTGCTGTGGTGGCTGAAGGGCCGTGCCGGGTTCGCCGACTTTGCCCGGCTGGGCCGGGCCGGCTGGGCCTATGCTCTGTTCTCGGGCTTGGGGATGCTGCTCTTCGTGGGGGCCTTGCGCAACACCTCGATCGCGCATGTCGCCATCATCTATGCCACGCTGCCCTTCGTCGCAGCGGGCCTGGGCTGGCTGATCCTGCGCGAGGCGCCGGGCTGGAGCGCGCTGATCGCGGCGCTGGTCGCGCTGGCGGGATCGGCGGTGATGGTGGGCCTGGGGTCGGACGGCGCGCTAGCGGGCGACCTGATGAGCCTGGGCATGGTGCTGGCGATGGCGGCGATCATCCTGATCGCCCGCGCCCGGCCGCAGGTGCCGGCGCTGGCGGCGGGCATCGTCTCGGCCCTCTGGGCGCCGGCGGTCTGTATTCCCTTTGCGTCGCTGTCGGGCCTGACGGTGGAAACCCTTGGCCTGACGGCGGCCTTCGGGCTGGTCAACTCGACCCTGGGATTCGCGCTGTTCGTCTTCGGCGCGCGGCGGGTGACGCCGGTCGAGACCGCGCTGATCGGCGCGCTGGAGGTGCCGATCACGCCGCTTTGGGTCTGGCTGGTGTTCGACGAAACGCCCTCTGCCCCGACACTGGCGGGCGGCGCGCTGGTGCTGGCGGCAGTGCTGGGCCACATCCTGTGGAGCGCGCGGCGGTAGGCCGGGGAGCGCTGCTCCCCGGCCCCGCGGCTTGGCCGCCACGCCCCGGCGGCTTAGCCGCCGCGGCCCTTTCCGGGCAGGCGCAGCGGTTTGGGCACTGGGGCTGCCCCCTTGCCGCCCTTGCCCTGCCAATGCGGCGTGGATTTCTTGCCCGCCGGAGCGGGGACATGCGAGGGCTTGCCCGCGCCAGGCGCGGGAGGTTGGGACTTGTTCGGCATCTGATGGCCTTTCGGATGGAATGACGGTGGCCCGACATAAGCCGGACGCGATGCCCGCAGGGGCGATCAGCGGTGCAGGACCATGGTCAGGGCACTCCTCTGGATGGGATCGGGTCGGGTGGGCCGCCCGGGGCGGTTCAGCCGCGCCAGGCGCGGAAGGCCGTCAGGTCCATCAGGGTCACTCCTTCATCCGAAGTGGGGAAAGGATGCGCGAGGGGGGCGGGCCTGTCAACCGATGCCGTTGCTGCAATGCAGCAATGTCCGCCGCGCCGCCCTGCGGGGGATGACAGCGCGCCGCCCTGCCCCTATAAGCCGCGGCAAATCCAACCTTGCGAGACCCCCATGACCACGCTTGTCTTCGGCCAC
Source organism: Fuscovulum sp. (assembly GCA_018058035.1). Taxonomy (GTDB): domain Bacteria; phylum Pseudomonadota; class Alphaproteobacteria; order Rhodobacterales; family Rhodobacteraceae; genus Pseudogemmobacter. Next base: position 134 of record JAGPCN010000120.1, on the reverse strand, counting down.
AAGTCCCCCGACACCGATTCCACCGGCAGCCCGATCATATGGGCCTGGTACCTGAGCCAGACCGGCACGCCCGCCAAGCCGGTGCTGCTGGGAGAGCCGAACACCGAAGCGGCCTTTGTGCTGCGCCACTGGGG
>JAGPCN010000353.1 GCA_018058035.1 Fuscovulum sp. | reverse complement strand
GTCTCGAAGTCGCGCTTGATCAGGGCGCGCACCTTGCGGGCGCGGTTGTAATAGGCGTCGTAGAAGCCCGCCGACAGCACATAGGTGCCCACCATGATGCGGCGCTGCACCTCGGGGCCAAAGCCTTCGGCGCGGGTCTTTTCGTACATCTCGGTGATGCCGTCGCCCTGCGACAGCCGGGCGCGGTGGCCGTATTTCACCCCGTCATAGCGGGCCAGGTTGCTGGAGGCCTCGGCCGGTGCGATGACGTAATAGGCGGGCAGCGCATATTTGGTGTGCGGCAGGGAAATGTCGCGGATCACGGCGCCCGCGTCGCGCATCATCTCGATGCCGCGGGCCCAGAGGCGGTCGATCTCGGCCGGCATCCCGTCCATGCGGTATTCGCGCGGAATGCCGATGATACGCCCGCGGATGTCGCCGGTCAGCGCGGCCTCGAAATCGGGCACCGCCAGGTCGGCGCTGGTCGAATCCCTGGGGTCGTGCCCGGCCATCGCCTGCAACATGATCGCGGCATCGCGGACCGATTTGGTCATCGGCCCGGCCTGATCCAGGCTGGAGGCAAAGGCCACGATGCCCCAGCGGGACACGCGGCCATAGGTCGGCTTGATGCCCACGATCCCGGTAAAGGCCGCCGGCTGGCGGATCGAGCCGCCGGTGTCGGTCCCCGTGGCCGCAAGGCAGAGGTCCGCCGCCACCGCCGCGGCCGAGCCGCCCGAAGACCCGCCCGGCGTCAGCTGCCGGTCATCGACCTTCCAGGGGTTCACCACATTGCCATAGCACGAGGTCTCGTTCGACGACCCCATGGCGAATTCGTCCATGTTCAGCTTGCCCAGCATCACCGCGCCGGCCTCGAACAGGCGGGTGGTGACGGTGGATTCATACTCGGGCCGGAAGCCGCGCAGGATGTTCGAGGCGGCCTGGCTGGGCACGCCCCGGGTGCAGAACAGGTCCTTGATCCCCAGGGGAATGCCGCACATCGCCGGCGCCTCGCCCGCGGCCAGCCGGGCATCGGCGGCGCGGGCCTGGTCCAGCGCGATCTCGGGGGTCTTGTGGACAAAGGCGTTCAGCGCATCGCCCGCGTCGATCGCCGTCAGGCAGGACATGGTCAGGTCGACGGCCGACACCTCGCCCTTGCGCAGGGCGTCGCGGGCGGCGGCGATGGTCCAGGTATTCGCGGTCATTCCACCACCTTCGGCACGGCAAAGAACCCCTCGCGCGCTTCGGGCGCGTTCTTCAGGACCTGGGCCTGGATATTGCCGTCGGTCACCACATCGGCCCGCCGCTTCAGGCGCATCGGGGTGACGCTGACCATCGGCTCCACGCCGGTCACGTCGACCTCGTTCAACTGCTCCATGAAGGTCAGGATGCCTGACAGCTGCTCGGCCAGTTTCGGCAGCGCCGCCTCTTCCACCCGGATACGGGCAAGCTTGGCGACCTTGCGCGCCGTTTCGGTGTCGATGGACATGAGCCAAGCCTTTGACAGGGTTCGTTCAGGATCGGCCCCGTTTAGCCGCCCCCGTCCGGTCCTGCAAGCATGTGGCGGCGATAGACCTGCGCCAGTTGCCAGACCAGCGCCGCGATGCCCAGGATCCACAGGAAATGCGTGCCATGGGGCCAGACCCCGCAGAGCGGCATGTCGACCGTGCGGAACCCGATCGCCACCGTCAGGATCAGGGCAGCGACCAGCAGGCCGCGCGCCGTCCTGGGGCAGGTCTGCCGCAACACGGCCGCATAGCCCAGCAGCAGGATCGGCAGCACCGCATAGGCGGCGGAACCGCCAGCGCCGGGCAGCAGGGCGACCAGCGGCAGGCTGGTGGCCAGGAACGGCAGGATCATCGCCGCCGCCGCCACCGACAGGCCGGGCGACAGGCCCACCATGTCGCGGTTCGCGGCGTGGAAATAGACCAGCACCAACCCCAGGATCACGGTCAGGGTCGCCGCCAGTGCCGCATCGCTGGGCAGCACGTGCAGCCAGACGGCCGTCACGCACAGCAAGGCCATCAGAACCGCCATCTGCCGCAACAGCCGAAGCTGCTGCGAGCGGCGCCACAGCACCACGGCCAGCCCCAGGTAGATGAACGAAGCCGCAACGTTTAGCGGCTCGGCAAACAAACCGGGACCGGTCCGCCCGCAATAAAGCTGGATCGGCTCGAGAATCACTATCAAACACTCCACACCCGGCGCTGATCTGCGGTCTGCGGCGGGCTGGCGGCAAGAATTAATTCAAATTTAAGTTAACGGCCAAGTCCCGCCTTCCCTACCCCGCGGGGTTGCCCGGGGGCGCAAAGGGGCTAGGCTGTCGGCTTTCACGGCAAGGAGACCCGGCAATGCAGATCACCTGGCTAGGCCATTCCGGCTTTCGCATCGAAATCGAAGGCGCGACGCTGCTGATCGACCCCTGGCTGAGCGGCAACCCGATGTTCCCCGCCGCCCGCCGGGCCGAGGCACTGGCCGGCGCGACGCATGTCCTGCTGACCCACGCGCATGGCGACCATGCCGGAGAGGCCGCCGCCCTGTCGGGCGAACTGGGCCTTCCCGTGGCCTGCATCCACGAGTTGTCCGAATGGCTGAACGGCCAGGGCGCGCAGACCATCGGCTTTGGCAAGGGCGGCACGATCACGCTGAACGGCGCGCGGGTGACCATGGTCAACGCCACGCATTCCGCCTCGATCGACTTCGGCGGCAAGGGGCTGATGCCGGGCGGGTCCGCGGCGGGCTTCATGATCGCGGGCGAAGGGCACACGATCTATGTCTCGGGCGATACCGACATCATGGCCGACATGGCCTGGATGGGCGAGTTGCACGCCCCCGACATCGGCATCCTGTCCTGTGGCGGCCACTACACGATGGACATGGAGCGCGCGGCCTGGGCGGCGCGCAAGTGGTTCAACTTCCGCCATGTCGTCCCCTGCCATTACCGCACCTTCCCGATCCTGGCCCAGGACGCCTCGGCCCTGAAATCCGGCCTGCCCGGCGTCGAGGTGATCGAGCCCGAGGTGCTGGCGCCGATCCGGTTCTGACCGGGGCGGCGGCGCGGCGGACCGGCCGCCTTGCCGCCGCGCAACCGACCCCGCGGCCTTGGACGCAAGGCCCCGGGAAATCCTTGGGCCCGACTTGCGGAATTCAGCGTTTTCAACGGTCTGGTATCGCCCACCTGCGCCCGCTGCGCCGCCGCACTAGCCTGCCCGCCGTCGATTTCCGTCGGTTCAGCAGGAGTGTTCCATGTCTTCCATCCCCGGCAATACAACCACCGCCGAAACCCTGGCCCCCGGGGCATCCGTCACCTCGTCGATCGACGC
>JAGPCN010000119.1 GCA_018058035.1 Fuscovulum sp. | reverse complement strand
CACTGGCCCGGCGGCCGCAAGGCGCGGCAGAGCGACGGCAAGACGCAGGAGATTGACGCGAACCGCGAAATCCTGCGGTTCTTCGACCAGGTCCGCTAGCTATTCCATCGCGTGCAGCAACAGCGCCAGCGCATGGTCGGTGGCGGCGCGGCGCACCTTGGCACGACCGATGGCGCCATGGTCCACCGTCTCGGCCCAGGTCGGCATGCCCGCCTTGGCCACGGCATAGCAGACCCGGCCCTCGGGCTTCGTCTCGCTGCCGCCCGGCCCCGCGATGCCGCTGATCGCCACCGCCAGCCCGACGCCCGCCGCCGCCCGCGCGCCTTCGGCCATCTCGCGCACCACGGGTTCGCTGACCGCACCGTGGGCGGCCAATGTGTCAGGCGACACCCCCAGCATCTGCATCTTGGCCGCGTTGGAGTAGGTGACAAAACCGCGGTCGAAGACGTCGGACGACCCCGGCACGTCGGTCAGCGCGGCGGCCACCATGCCGCCGGTACAGCTTTCCGCAGTGGCGATGGTCAGGCCCCAGAACCGCGCCCGCTTCAGCACGTCTTCCGCGGCCTTCAGCCCAGCCATGGCTGCACCAGCCCGTGATACAGCCCCGCCAGCGCCATCGAGACGACCCCGGCGAACAGCCCCGCCCAAAGGTCGTCCAGCATCACCCCCGCTGCGTCGGCCCTGCGGTCCGCACGGCCGACCAGCCAGGGCTTCCAGATGTCGAACAGGCGGAACAGCAGGAACGGCGCCACCCAACCCGGCCAGGCCGCAACAGCCAGGTCGGGCACCTCGTGGCGCCACAGCGGAATCACGGTGAACGACAGCGCCAGCAACTGCCCCGCGACCTCGTCGATCACCACTTCGGACGGGTCCTCGCCCCCCTTGGCGCGCAAGTAACGCGGCACGGCCCAGAACCCCAGCACCGTCGCCGCCACGCAAGCAACCGGCACCGCCAGCGCCCAGCCCGCCTGATAGGCCGCCACCGCCAGCGCTACCGTGATCGCGCTGGCCCAGGTGCCCGAGGCCGGGCGCAGATGCCCCGCGCCAAGGAAGGTGGCGACCAGCGCGCTCATGGCTTCACCAGGCAGCAGGTGGCCAGCGCGGCGATGCCTTCCTCGCGCCCCGTGAATCCCAGTCGTTCCGAGGTGGTGGCCTTGACGCTGACCCGGGATGCATCCACCCCCATGATCCGCGCCAGTTCCGCTGCCATTTCAATGGCATGCGGGCCGATCTTTGGACGCTCGCAGACCAGCGTCACGTCGCAATTCGACAGCTGGAACCCCATCTCGCGCGCCAGCCCTGCGGCATGGGCCAGGAAGATGTGGCTGGCCGCGCCCTTCCACTGCGGATCGCTGGGCGGGAAATGCCGGCCGATGTCGCCCTGCGCCAGCGCGCCATAGATCGCATCGGTCAGCGCATGCATCCCCACGTCGGCATCGGAATGGCCCAGAAGCCCGCGGGAATGCTGGATTTTCACGCCGCACAGCCAGACGTGGTCGCCCTCGCAAAAGGCGTGAACGTCATAGCCGTTGCCAAGCCGGATGTCCAAGTCGCGTGCCCTCAGGATCGCCTCGGCCCGGGCGAAATCGCCGGGAAAGGTCAGTTTCAGGTTGTCTTCGTCACCCTCGACGATGGCCACGTCAAGCCCCGCGGCGCGGGCCACCTCGACATCGTCCAGGGCGCCGCCGGGATGTGCCCGATGCGCGGCCAGGATCGCATCGAAGCGAAAGCACTGCGGCGTCTGCGCGCGGTACAGCCCGGCGCGGTCCTGCGTGCCCGAGACCAGCCCCGCGGTGCCGCGCCACAGCGCATCGCTGACCGGCAGGGCGGGCGCCGCCGCGGGCGCCTGGTCCAAAGCCGCCAGCACCCGGCCGATCAGCGCGCGCGACACCAGCGGGCGCGCGCCGTCATGGATGAGAACGCGGGAAATCCCTTGTCCATCAAGCGCCTCCAGGGCGTTCCTGACGCTGTCTGCGCGGCTGTCGCCGCCCGTCACCAGACGCAACCCCGGCGCCAGGGCCGCCGCGCGGGTGCGGTCGTCGGGGTGGACCACCAGCACCACCGTCATGCCTGCAAAGGCCCGCAGCGTATGTGCCAGCACCGCCTGTCCGGCCAGTGTCTGCCATTGCTTGGGCTGGTCGCCCCCGGCGCGGCTGCCGCGGCCGGCGGCGACGATGATGGCGGCAATGGTCATGCGCGATCCCGGTTCCTGCGCCTCCTGTGTAGTCCAGCCGCGCTGGCCTGACAATCTGCCGCTGTTTTCATCGTCAACGCCCAATAATTGTGCAAACCCCGGATTTCGGTCACACTGGCGGCAACTGCGGGCTGCCTGCGTGTTCCCACGGCCTGCCCGACCGGCTACCCCGAACCCATCCGCACAAGGAAACGGCACTTGGCCCTGACCCTCGGCCCCGTCACTGTCGACCCGCCCGTCCTGCTGGCTCCGCTGGCGGGAATCACCGACCTGCCGTTCCGCCGCCTTGTCGGCCGCTTTGGCGCCGGCCTCGTGGTCAGCGAGATGGTGGCCAGCGACGAGGTGCTGCGCGCAAGGCCAGAGGCCCGCGCCCGCGCCGAGCTGGGGTTCGACGAGGTGGCGACCTCGGTGCAACTTGCGGGGCGCGAGCCTTCGCTGATGGCCGAGGCCGCCAAATGGTGTGAGGGGCAGGGCGCCCGGGTCATCGACATCAACATGGGCTGCCCGTCGAAACGGGTGACGACGGGTCTGTGCGGGTCGGCGCTCTTGCGCGACCTGGACCTGGCGATGCATCTGGTCGAGGCGGTGGTGGGCGCGGTGCAGGTGCCCGTCACGCTGAAGACCCGGCTGGGCTGGGACGACGACTGCCTGAACGCGCCCGAGTTGGCGAAGCGCGCCGAAGGGGCGGGGGTGCGGATGGTGGTGATCCACGGCCGCACCCGCTGTCAGTTCTACAAGGGCCATGCCGACTGGCGGGCGATCCGCGCGGTGAAAGAGGCGGTGTCGATCCCGGTCATCGCGAACGGCGACATCACCGATGCCGGCGCCGCGCTGGCTGCGCTGGACCATTCGGGGGCGGATGGCGTGATGGTGGGGCGCGGCGCCCAAGGTGCACCCTGGCGGCTGGCCGAGATCGCGCATGCGCTGCATGGCACGCCCGCGCCCGCCATACCGCAGGGTATGGCGCTGGCCGGGATGATCGTCGCGCATTACCAGGACATGCTGTCGTTCTATGGCCGCGACCTGGGCCTGCGCTGTGCCCGCAAGCACCTGGGCTGGTATCTGGACGAAGCCGGCCTGCCGCAGGCGCGCGAACCGATCCTGACCTCGACCGACCCCGATCAGGTGATCCGCCTGATCCTGGCCGCCTTTGCCGAGATGGAGGCCGCCGCATGAGCGCCTTTCGCCCGCCCTATCCGGTGCCGGGCGTGATCTGGGCCAGCCTGCCGATGCCCAGCCTGCTGGTCGACGCGGCCGGCCTGATCCACGAGGCGAACCCGGCGGCCGAGACCTTTCTGAACGCCTCGGCCCGGACGCTGCGGGGCCAGCCGGCGCTGGACCGGCTGGCGATCGACGCGCCGATGGAAGAGGCCTTGGCCCGCGCCCGCGTCAACCAGTCGCCCTTGAACATCAACGATGTCGACGTGACCAGCGGCGACCGCGCCCCGGTGCAATGCACGGTGCATATCGCGCCGATGCACGACAACCCCGAGATGCTGCTGCTGATCCTGTCCCCGCGCGAGATCGCCGACCGGATGGGCCGCAGCCTGGGCGCCAAGTCGGCGGCGAAATCGGCGATCGGCATGGCCGAGATGCTGGCGCACGAGATCAAGAACCCGCTGGCCGGCATTTCCGGGGCGGCGCAGCTTCTGTCGATGTCGCTGCCGCCCGAGGACCAGGAGCTGACCGACCTGATCGTCGAAGAGACCCGCCGCATCGTCAAGCTGCTGGGCCAGGTCGAGCAGTTCGGCAACCTGCGTCCGCCCGACCGGCGCGCAGTGAACCTGCACGATGCGCTGGACCGGGCGCGGCGCTCGGCGCTGGTGGGGTTCGGCGCGCATATGCAGATCGTCGAGGATTACGACCCCTCGCTGCCGCCGACCTGGGCCGACCCCGACCAGCTGATGCAGGTGTTCCTGAACCTGATCCGCAATGCCGCCGAGGCGGCGGGGCCGCAGGGCGGCACCATACGGCTGCGCACGTTCTACGACCTGTCGTTGCGCGTCCGCCGCAAGGACGGCACCTCCGCGGCACTGCCGCTGAACGTGGAAGTCATCGACGACGGCCCCGGACTGCCCCCCGACATCGCGGCGCAGGTGTTCGAGCCCTTCGTCTCGGGGCGCGAGAACGGCACCGGACTGGGGCTGGCGCTGGTGTCCAAGATCATCTCGGACCATGACGGCTGGATCAGCGTCGACTCCGTACCCGGGCGTACGGTGTTCCGCCTGTCGCTGCCGATGGCGCCCAAGGACAAACGGAAGGATCTGTAAGCCATGGACGGCACCGTTCTTGTCGCCGACGACGACCGCACCATCCGCACCGTGCTGACCCAGGCGCTGACCCGCGCGGGCTGCAAGGTTCACGCGACCAGCAGCCTGATGACGCTGATGCGGTGGGTCGAAGAGGGCAAGGGCGACCTGGTGATCAGCGACGTCATCATGCCCGACGGCAACGGTCTGGACGCGCTGCCACGGATCAGCCGGCTGCGCCCGGGCCTGCCGGTGATCGTGATCAGCGCCCAGAACACCATCATGACCGCGATCCAGGCGGCCGAGGCCGAGGCCTTCGACTACCTGCCGAAACCCTTCGACCTGCCTGACCTGATGAAGCGCAGCGCCCGCGCGCTGGACCAGAAGCGGCGCGCGCCCAAGCTGGCCCAGCCCCCGCGCGAGGCGGCCGAGGACCTGCCGCTGGTCGGCCGCACCCCGGCGATGCAGGCCCTCTATCGGCTGGTGGCGCGGGTGATGAACACCGACCTGTCCGTGCTGATCACCGGCGAATCGGGCACCGGCAAAAGCCTGATCGCCCGCGCGATCCACGATTTCAGCGACCGCCGCACCTTGCCTTTCGTGGTGGCCCAGGCCAGCGACCTGGCCGGAATCGACGGCCCCGCCACGCTGATGGCGCGCGCCCGCGGCGGCTCGATCGTGTTCGACGAGGTCGCCGATTACGATGCCGACACCCAGGCCCGCGTCGTGCGGCTGCTGGACCTGGCGCCCGACCACGCGCCGCGGGTGATGGCGACCAGCCAGGTCGACCTGACCGCGCGGATGCAGGCCGGCAGCTTCCGCCAGGACCTGTTCTACCGGCTGGGCGGCGTTTCGCTGCATGTGCCCAGCTTGCGCGAGCGGGTCGACGACATCCCGCTACTGGCCGAGCATTTCCTGGCCCGGGGCGAGCGCGACCTGGGCACCACCCGCCGGCTGTCGGACGAGGCGCGCGCGCTGGTGCGCGCCCATCCCTGGCCCGGCAACGTGCGCCAGCTGGAAAACACGATTCGCCGCCTGCTGGTCACCGCCTCGGAAACCGAGATCAGCCGCGCCGAGGTCGAGCAGGTGCTGGGCAGCCAGCCGGTCAGCGAACCCCTGAAGGGCGGCGCCGAGGGCGAGCGGCTGTCGGCCAGCGTCGCGCGCCACCTGAAGCGCTACTTCGACCTGCATGGCGGGCAATTGCCGCCCCCCGGCGTCTATCAGCGCATCCTGCGCGAGATCGAGGTGCCGCTGATCGAGATCGCGCTGGACGCCACCGCCGGCAACCAGGCGAAATGCGCCGACCTTCTGGGCATCAACCGCAATACCCTGCGCAAGAAGATCACCGATCTCGATATCCGCGTGACACGGCGCCGGAAACTGATGTAGAAGCGCAACATCCAGCGTTGCGCCGGCGCCATACCCGGCCCGCGCCACCAGATGTAGCGGGGACATGACCAGCCTCGATCGCGCCCTTCGCCGGGATTTGTGGACCCGCCTGTCGCGTTTGCGCCGCCAGCGGCGGCTGCAGACCGCAATGACGCTGGGCCTGGTGTTCCTGGGCCCGGTGCTGGTGGTGGCCACCTTCCTGACGCTGGGGCCGTTCAACCAGGGCGCCACTTCGCCATCCTTGCGGCTGATCCTTTTGGCCGATCTGGTCTATGTGCTGGTGGTGGCGGCGCTGGTGCTGGCCCGCGTCGCCCGCATGGTGGCTGACCGCCGCAGCCACAGCGCGGGGTCGCGGCTGCACCTGCGGCTGACCGGCGTCTTTGCCGGCATGGCGTTGATTCCCACCGTTCTGGTCGCGGTCTTCGCCGTGCTGTCGGTGAACCTGGGGCTTGAGGGCTGGTTCTCCGACCGGGTGCGGTCGGTCGTGGGGTCCTCGCTGTCGGCCGCGCAGGCCTATGAGGGCGAACAGCGCGAGGATCTGACCGCCGACGCCACCGCTCTGGCCGCCTATCTGAACCTGGCCAAGCAGCAGACCTTCTTCCTGCGCGACGACCAGTTGCGCCCGCTGCTGTCCCAGGGCCAGGACCAGATCCAGCGCGGCCTGAAGGAGGCCTATCTGATCGACGGCACCGGCACGCTGAAGACGCGGGGCGACCGGTCCTATCTGTTCGGCTTCGAACCCGTCACGACCGAAGACCTGCGCCGCGCCCGCGAAGAGGGCCCGCAGCTGATCGAGGACTGGGCCAACAACGAATTCCGCGCCCTGGTCCATCTTGAGTCGTTCCCCGACCGCTACCTTTACGTCAGCCGCGATGTCGATGGCTCGATCCTGTCGCTGCTGGATGAAACCCAGGAAACCGTGCAGCTTTACAACCAGCTGGAAAGCGAACGCGGGCGGCTGTTGTTGAACTTTGGCCTGATCTACCTGGGCTTTGCGATCATCCTGATCCTGGCCGCGATCTGGCTGGGCCTGTGGTTCGCCGAGCGGCTGTCGCGCCCTGTTGGGCGGCTGGCGGGGGCGGCGCAGATGGTGGGCGGCGGCGACCTGGACGTGCAGGTCCCCGAGGAAGAGGGCGATGACGAGATTGCCATGCTGGGCCGTCTGTTCAACCAGATGACCCGGCAGCTGAAAGGCCAGCGCGCGGCGCTGATGGACAGCCACCGCCAGACCGAACGCCGCCGCCGGCTGTTCGATTCGGTACTGTCGAACGTCACCGCCGGGGTGATGGGCCTGGATGCCGAAGGCCGGGTCGATTTCGTCAACCGCGCGGCCGAGCGGCTCTTGGACATCACCGGCGACCTGCACGAGGTGCCGCTTGCCCGGGCGGTGCCCGAGATGGGGCCGATGCTGGACCGGCTGCACGACGAAGGCGGGCCGATGGTTCAGGAAGAGGTCCGCCTGACCCGCCGCGGCAAGCTGGAAAGCCTGCTGGTGCGGCTGTCGGAACGGCGCACCGATGCGGGGGGCCTAGAGGGATTCGTGGTCGCCTTTGACGACGTGACCGACCTGGTCACCGCGCAACGGATGGCGGCCTGGGGCGACGTGGCCCGCCGCATCGCGCATGAGATCAAGAACCCGCTGACGCCGATCGCGCTGTCGGCCGAACGCATCAAGCGCAAGTTCCGCACCCAGGTCCGCGACGAGACCGAGCTGGAGCAGCTGACCGACGTCATCGTCCGGCAGACCAACGACCTGCGCCGGATCGTCGACGAATTCTCCAAGTTCGCCCGCATGCCGGAACCTGATCGCAAGGAAACCGACCTGGTCCGGCTGTTGCGCGATGCGGTGACGCTGCAAGAGGCCGGCCAGCCCGGCGTCCGCCTGGTCGCCGCGATCCCGGCGGGGCCGGTGCTGATGGACTTGGACGCGACGATGATCAGCCAGGCCTTGACAAACCTGATCAAGAACGCCGGAGAAGCGATTGAAACGCTTCAGGAAAAGGGCGCGCCCGCGGGCCATGTGCCAGAAATCCGGGTCGAGATGACCACCGGCGAGGCCGAAAGCGTCATCCGCATCATGGACAACGGCATCGGCCTGCCGCCCGACCGCGCGCGGCTGTTCGAACCTTACGTGACGACGCGCGAAAAGGGCACCGGCCTGGGCCTGCCCATCGTCAAGAAGATCATCGAGGAACACGGCGGCCACCTGGCCTTGCTTGACGCGCCCGTGTTCGACGGCAACGCCCATGCCGGCGCCATGGCCGAGATCCGCCTGCCGCGGCTCGCCCGGCGCCGGATGGGCAGGAACATGGGGCCGCAGCTGGCGGCCCAGGAGGGGTGAGAGTCATGAGCATTCTGATCGTCGACGACGAGAGGGACATTCGCGAACTGATCGGCGACATTCTCAAGGACGAAGGCTACGCCATTCGTCTTGCAGGAAATTCCGACGATTGCATGGCCGAGATCAACGCCGATCCGCCGCATCTGATGATCCTGGACATCTGGCTGAAGGACAGCCGGATGGACGGCATCGACATCCTGAAAACCGTCAAGCGCGACAACCCCGACATTCCGATCATCATCATCTCGGGCCATGGAAACGTCGAGATCGCCGTCGCCGCGATCAAGCAGGGCGCCTATGACTTCATCGAAAAGCCGTTCAACATCGACCAGCTGATGGTCGTGGTTTCCCGCGCGATGGAGACCAGCCGCCTGCGCCGCGAAAACGCCGACCTGCGCCGCAAGGACGTGGCGACCAGCGACATGATCGGGTCAAGCACGTCCTTCAAGGCATTGAAATCGCAGCTGGAAAAGGTGACGAAGTCGAACGGCCGGGTGATGCTGACGGGCGCGCCCGGCAGCGGCAAGGAACTGGCCGCGCGCTTCATCCACGTCAACTCCAGCCGCGCCGCCGCGCCCTTTGTCAGCGTCTCCAGCGCCACGGTCGAGCCCGACCGCATGGAAGAGGTGCTGTTCGGCCGCGAAACTGCGGAACGCGGGGTGGAAAAGGGCCTGCTGGAGCAGGCGCATGGCGGCGTCGTCTACTTTGACGAGGTCGGCGACATGCCGTTGGGCACCCAGTCCAAGATCCTGCGCGTGCTGACCGAACAACAGTTCGTCCGCGTCGGTGGCTCGGACAAGGTGCGCGTCGACTTGCGGGTGATCTCGTCCACCACGCGCGACTTGCCATCGGAAATCCGCCAGGGCCGCTTTCGCCAGGAATTGTACGACCGGCTGAACGTGGTGCCGATCGCCGTGCCCCCCTTGGCCGACCGGCGCGAGGACATCCCCGAACTGACCCGCTATTTCATCGACTGGTTCCACCGCACCCAAGGCCTGCCCGCCCGCAGCCTGACGCAAGAGGCCGAGGCGATGCTGCAGACGATGCCCTGGCCCGGCAACATCCGCCAGTTGCGCAACGTCATCGAGCGGGTGCTGATCCTGGGCGACGGCAACGGCCAGATCGAGGCGCGCGAACTGCCGGGGCTTGAGCCGGCGGGGCAGGGTGTCTCGGACGGGATGGTGCTGGGCGGCACCGTCGCCACGCTGCCTCTGCGCGAGGCGCGCGAGCTGTTCGAACGCGAATACCTGCTGACCCAGATCAACCGCTTCGGCGGCAACATCAGCCGCACCGCCAATTTCGTCGGCATGGAGCGCAGCGCGCTGCACCGCAAGCTGAAGTCGCTGGGCGTGGTGACCGGGGCCAAGACCGGCGGTCGCGGAGCCCATGCCGAAGAGGAAGAGGAAGAAGAGGCCTGATCCGCCCGCAACCGGGCACGGGCCGGCGCGCGTTGACCCCCGGCGCTGCAAGTGCGAAAAGGCCCCCAGAGGCGCGCGGCCGGATGGAGACGGACCAATGAAGGTGATCATCTGCGGCGCGGGGCAGGTGGGATGGCAGATCGCCCGCCACCTTTCGGGCGAAAAGAACGACGTGACGGTGGTCGACGTCAACGCCGACCTGGTGCGCCGCGCCACCGAGACGCTGGACGTGCAGGGCGTGGTCGGCCACGCCAGCCACCCCGACGTGCTGGCCCGCGCCGGCGCCCGCGATGCCGACATGATCATCGCCGCCACCCATTCCGACGAGGTCAACATGGTCTGCTGCCAGATCGCGCAGTCGGCCTTCAACGTCACCCGCAAGATCGCCCGCATTCGCGCCCAGGCCTACCTGGATACCGCCTATTCCGATGTCTACAACCTGGACCGGCTGGCCATCGACGTGGTGATCAGCCCCGAGCGCGAGGTGGCCGAGGCCGCCCTTCAACGCCTGGCCGCCCCTGCCACCTTCGACACCGAGATGTTCATGGGCGGCCGCGCCCAGCTATTGGGCATCCAGCTGGCCGAGGATTGCCCGGTGCTGAACACGCCCCTGCGCCAGCTGAACGAACTCTTCGCCACGCTGCGCGCCATCGTCGTGGGGGTGCGCCGCGACGGCAACCTCTTCGCCCCCGACGCCGGCGATCAACTGCTGCCCGAGGACCAGATCTATGTCTTCACCAACACCGAGGACGTGAACCGCTGCCTGGAAATCTTCGGCAAGAAGAACCAGAAGCAGGAGCGGGTGGTGATCATCGGCGGCGGCAATGTCGGCCTGGGCGTGGCCCGCGCGCTGGAAACCCGCACCGACCGCACCCGCGCCAAGATCATCGAGAAGAACCGCGCCACCGCCGAACGCGCCGCCGACACGCTGGAACGCACCATCGTCCTTTACGGCGACGGCATGGACATGGACCTGTTGATGGAGGCATCCATCGACCGCGCCGATGCCGTGCTGGCGGTGACGGACGACGACAAGACCAACCTTCTGGCCGCGGTGCGGGCCAAGCAGGCGGGCTGCCGGCTGGCCATCGCGCTGGTCAACGACCCCACGCTGGCGCCGCTCATGGCGCCGCTGGACATCGACGCCTACATCAACCCGCGTGCCACCACCGTGTCCTCGATCCTGCGCCACATCCGTCACGGCCGGGTGCGCGGGGTCTATTCCATCGGCGATGCCGAGGCCGAGCTGATCGAGGCGCAGGTGATGACCACCTCGCCGATGTCGGGCCGCCTGGTGCGCGAGATCGAGTTTCCCGAAGGCGTGCTGGTCGGCGCGGTGATGAAGGGCGAGCGGGTGATGAAGCCGACCGGAGATCTGCGCATCGACGCCGGCGACGTGATCGCGCTTTTTGCCATGGCCAAGGACGTGCCGGAGGTCGAGCGCCTGCTGCAGGTCTCGATCGACTTCTTCTGACATGCTGGCGCGGCTGGCCCGGCTTCCGCTGATCGTCGTCCTTCTGGGGGCGACGGCGGTGCTGTGCTGGATGCCGGCGCTGCAGGCGCTAGTGCTGGGCGATCATGCGGTGGCGCGCGGGTTCTTCTATTCCGGCGCCATCCTTCTGGTGCTGACGGCGATGCTGGCGCTGGCCACCGCGGCCTATGAACCCCGCAACGCCGCCCGCAGCCACCTGGCCACCCTGGTCGGCGCCTATCTGGTGCTGCCGCTGGCGATGACGCTGCCGGTCCTGCAGGTGCTGCCCGACACCACCCTGGCCAGCGCCTGGTTCGAGATGCTGTCCTGCTTCACCACCACCGGCGCCACCGGCTATGACGCCGACCGCCTGCCGCCCTCGATGCACCTGTGGCGGGCGGTCACCGGCTGGTTCGGCGGCTTTTATATCCTCCTGGCCGCCTATGCGGTGC
>JAGPCN010000352.1 GCA_018058035.1 Fuscovulum sp. | reverse complement strand
TGACCCGCCAGATCGAGCGGCTGCGCCCGCACCAGATCACCGAGGCCCTGCGGGAGGCGTCACTGATCCATATGCCCCTCGTCACCATCGAATGGCACTGCCACCACCTGCCGGTCGGCCTTGATGCCCTTGCGGCCCATGGCCTTTGCCTGCGGGCAGCCGAGCGGACGGGCGGCCTGGTCTGGCCCGCGCTCTGCTATGGCACGGGCGGGGATCACGGCGATTTTCCCTGGGCCGCGATGATGCCGGACGCGGCCGCGATCGAAGCCCTGCTTGTCGTCACGCTGCACCGGCTGCGCGAGATGGGGGTCAGGCGGGTGGTCCTGTTCTCGGGGCATTTCGCGGACAGCCAGCCGGACGTGATCGACCGCATCGCCGCGCAGTGGAACCTGCGCCACGATCAGCCAGGGGTCCTTGCGCTGTCGGTCAATCGGGCCGCGGTCCCCGGCCTGCCGCCCGACCATGCCGGCCTGTCCGACCTGCGGCGGATGTCGTCCGACCCCGACACCGCGCATCGCTTCGATCCGCATTCGCCGCCGTGGGGAATAGTCGGGACCGCCCCCGGTGCCCGGCGGAGATCGAGCCTGCGGCGCTGGTCGATCGCCTTGTCGCCTGGGTTCAATCCTCGGCTTTGACAGGATGAGAGGAGACGTTCGGTTCGCAGGCACAGGCCGCCGATGTCAGCCATGAGACACCAGCCGGCTGGTCTGCACCACCTTGTCCGACAGGGACCGCGCCAGAATGGCGTGGACCAGCGCGGCAAGGTCGCGGTCATCGCGCTCGATCTCTTCAAAGCTGGCTTCGGACAGCCGGTAAACGCGGCTCGGCACCTCGGCCACGACGTCGGCGGTTCGGCGGCGGTCCCGGTAACGCGCGACCTCTCCCACCACCGCCCCCGGCGCCAGCGACCGCACCCGGATCCGCTGTCCCTGCGCACCCTGGATCACCACGGCCAGCCGGCCCCGCTCCAGAAAGAACACGTCTCCTGACTGGGTGCCATGCCGGATCAGGGCATCGCCGGATTGCAGGTCGATCGGTTCCAACCGGGCCACAAGATCGGCGCTGCGCGGGTGCGGGCCGCCCAGGCTGTCCAGAAGACCACTGACCGAAACGCCTGGCAAGCTGCCCAGTGCGGACAGGACCAGATCGTTTTCACAGGCTTCCAGCGCCGCGTCCAGATCGGGCCAGAGCCACAGTCCCGAGCGGGGCGAGATCTCAAGGCCCCATCGCCGGATGGTGGCCAGCACCTCGGCGGGCATCGCGGCCAGGTGGACGCCAACCTGATGCGCGCGGGCCACGTAGCCCAGCTTGCCGATGGCCGCGCAGCCGGCAGAATCCAGCCCGGTGACGGATCCGAAGTCCAGGATCAAGGCCGCTCCGCCGCCGCCGGCGCCGCGGGTCTGGCCAAGTTCGGCCTGCAGGGTGTCGATCAGCTTTTCGACCGAACCGAAGAACAGGTAGCCCTGCAGATGCAGGATGCGGATGCGGCCGCCCTCTGCGTCAAGGACGGCCGTCTCGGCCGGCGGCCGGTCAAGCGTGCTGCGGCGGCGGCTGGCGTCGCTGGCCTGTCGAACCACCGGCAGGCGCGCATAGCCCACGGCAAAGGCCAGCACCGCCAGCCCCAGCCCGATGCCGATGGCCGGCAGTATTCCCAGGATGGCGGTCAGGGCCACGATGCCCAGCACGATCAGCCAATCCAGCCGCATCAACCTGTGGCGCATCGCCAGAAGCCAGTCGTCCAGCATCGACACGCCGATGAAGAGCAACAGCCCCGCGGCCACGAAGACCGGCACAGCGGCGACGATGGCAGCGGCGAAGAAGCAGCCAGCCCCGGTGACGATAACAAAGCTCAGCCCAAGGACCCGGCTTTCGATGCCGATGCGTTGGGCCACGGCTGTCGATCCGCTGGTCATGTAGCCCGTCGCCCCGCCAAAGCCGCCGATCACCAGATTGGCCAGCCCCGTCACGCGCAGCTCGCGGTCGACGTCGATGTCGCGGCGGATCGCCAGTTCGACCCCCGAGACGTTCAGCAGAAGGCCGATCAGGTTGATCAGCACCACTGCCGCCAGCACCGGCGCAGCGGCCAGGACCGCCGTCCAGTCGATCAGCGCGTAAAGGCCGGGCAGGCCGACACGCTCTTCTTCTGCCGGGGAAACGGGGGGCAGCAGGTCCAGCGCGCGGGCGCCATCGCCGCCGGTGCCGGTGACCGTTATCGCGACGTAGAAGATCGCGATCGCGCCAAGGATGACGGCCAGCACCCCGGGCGACCCCAGCCCGCGCTTGACGGCAAGGGTCAGGGCCGCGGCCAGCGCGATGGCCGGCAGCACGCCGATCCAGGCCTCTGTCCGGCCCAGATGCGCGAAGGCGCCGCCCAGGCTGGAGGACTCGGTCAGGATCAACAGCGCGGCCAGGGCCAGCAGATACCCCGAACTGGCCAGGAAACCGGCGGCCACCGGATAGGGCACCAGCCGCACGATGCGCCCCAGCCCCAGGGCCCCCACGGCCAGGAAGGCCAGGCCCGACAGCACCGAAGCCGCGCCGATCACCGCCAGTGCCGTGGCGATACTTGCATCCGTTCCGCCCGCGGCCTGCGTCGCCGCATAGGCCGCCGCCGGAGCAAGGATGGCGATCGAGGTGTCCTGCGCGATGCCGATGGCGTTGCCGAACCCCGACAGGCGCACCAAAACCAGGGTCACCAGCGCGGTCGACGCAAGGAAGGCCGCCGTGGCCAGGCCCAGGCCGCCGACCAGCGCGCCGGCAAAGCACAGGGTCGCCAGCGCCACGCAATGGCCGATGGCATCGACGCCCAGCACAAGGCCCAGAAGCGCGGCCTGCCAGGCTGACCCGGGCCTGGCCGTTCCCGGCTGGGGCTGGGTGGGCGCGTCATGGGTCCCGGCTGGTGATGAGGAACTCACATTCAACCCCGTTCGGACCATGTCGATCGGACCCTAGCCAAGAATCACCGTCTGGCAACAGGAACCATCGTCAGTGACCCCGCCGCGGCTGCGCATTTTGTTGGCTGTTCGGGGGGGCGGGCGCTAGCCTTGTCGGCAGGGCCAGGATTCGGGCCTGCCTGCGCCGATTGCGGCGCGTTTTCCTGGGGGCTGACATGCCTGCAAATTATTCGTCCAAACGCATTTCGGATGGCGCGCGCTTTGCCCGCTGGGACGCGATGCCCGACAGCGTCTTTGCCGCCCACGGCACCACCCGGGCCGCCGTCAAGGCGGTGCAGGCGCAGATGCAGGGGCACATCGTCTTCAAGGGAGAAGCCGGCTATGACAGCGCCCGCCAGATCTTCAACCC
>JAGPCN010000351.1 GCA_018058035.1 Fuscovulum sp. | reverse complement strand
AGGGCGCCGCCGTCCAGCCGGGCGTGGCGGGCAAAGTCGCCGCCGTGGGCGTTGTAGCGCACGAACCGCGGGGCATAAAGCGTGCCATCGAACAGCGTGGCGGTTTCCGTCGTGTCGCCCAGGGGCGCCACCGGATCGGGGCCGGGCGGCACTTCGGGCAGGTCCAGCCGGATGTCGCGCAGCGCCAGCGCCACCGGAGCCTCGGCATCGGCGGCGCTGGCGACGGCGTAGACATGCATCCGGCTACCCGCGGTCAGGTCGGGCGTCGGCGCCTGGATCAGCATCCGGCCGGCCGCATCCTGCACGGTCAGCAGCCCGCCGGGCCAGACAGTCACCGACAGCTCGGCCAGCGAGGCCTTGTCGGTGATCGTCACCCGGTCGCGTTCCGACTGCCGGGTCCAGGCGATCATCTGGGCCGGCCCGTCGCGGGGTTCGACATAGGCCAGCCGCACCTCGTGCCCGCCCCAGTCGTCGCGGCCCAGCGACTCGGGCGGCACCAGCGCCAGCACGAAGCCGGTTGTGCGGGCCGGGTCCAGCCGCAGGCGCAGGCGTTGGCCGGTGCGGGCCCAGGCAAAGGGCACCCCCAGGATCGGCGTCGCCGAATAGACCCCGGTCGAGCCCCAGCCGTTGCCGGCCGGTACCGTGACCTCAAGCCCCGCCGTGTCATAGCGCAGGAAATCCTCGACCCGCCCGCCGGAATAGGCGATCGGCAGCCAGTCGGGGCTTTCCTGTCCGTCAAAGACCAGCGTGGGGTCGGGCGGCGTTTCGGGCAGGGGCGCGCGGGCCAGTTCGACGCCGTCGCCCTGCGGGCGGATCGTCACCACCTCGGCCGCGGCCAGGTCGACCAGCGTCAGTGCCTGCCCGCCATTGGCCGCCAGCAACTGCCGCGCCGCCGTCTCCAGCCAGCGCCGCCCGGCGCTGCCCTGCGGCAGGTCGGCCGCCAGGATCGGGTGGCCCTGCCCGGCGCAAAGCGCGGTCCAGGCCGGCGCCGCCCCCATCGCCGCCAGAACCTCGGCCCCCGGCACCGATGCGGCCAGCGCACAATCGCCGCCGCGCTCTGGCGACATCGCTGCGATCAGCGCCTGAGCATCGGCGGCCGGTTCCGCCTGTGCCGCCTGCGCAAGGACCAGCGCCGCAAGCCAGCCCGCCACACGCCCCGTTCGTGTCATGTCTTCCCCGCCACACTGCCCGGGCCGGGCAGAGGACACAGGCCCTCTGCCGGCCCCGGTGCGCGCAGTATCGCAACTTGGCGCGCCCGCGGGAATGCGGGGCGTCGTCGCCGGGATCAAGTGTCGCAGCCTGAAGGCGTGGGGTCAGGGGGGCGCACCGGGGCGGACCGGCCCCGGTGCCGCCGGATCACTGGATGCTGGCCTTGATCGCCTCGACATCGGCGGTGGACATCTCGCCCACGGTGGTCACCTTGCCGTCGACGATCTGCCACAGCCGGAACGGCCCCGAGATGTCGCCGTACTGGTCAAAGTTCACCGGGCCGATGACGCCTTCGTAGCGGATCGGCTTGCCCTCGGCGATCAGCGCCAGCGCCTTGGCGAATTCGTCCTTGCCGGCGAAGATCGGCTCTCCGGCCGGATCGACGGCCTTGCGCAGGGCATCGGGCAGCTTGGCGGCATCGGGGCCGCCGGCGATGGCGACGGCCAGCCCGACCAGGGCGCCCGCGTCATAGGACCGGTCCGCCGCCGGCGCCGCCGGGTCGATCCCCGAGAAGGCCTGGTAGTTGGCGTTGAAATACTCGGTCGAAGCGGTCGGATCGGTGCCCGACGAGGTGCCGAAGGCATCGGCCAGGTATTCCTTGCCGACCGCTCCGATGAAATCGTCGCTGTTCATCCCGTCGTTCAGCAGGAACTTCTGCACTCCGCCCTGGCTGATCCAGGTGCGCGCCAGGGTGGCGCCATCGACCGGGTCCGAGATCAGGAACAGCGCGTCGGGTTCGCCCGTCATGCCGGCGGTGACTTCGGCGGCATAGGACGATTGTTTGGCGTTGTAGGGCGTGACCGACACCACGGTGCCGCCAAGCGCGGTGAAGGGATCGGTGAATTCCTTGACCAGGTTCACGCCGAAGTCGTTGTTCTGGTGGATGATGGCGATCTTCATCATGCCGTTGTCGATGGCGAATTTCGCCAGCGCCACGCCTTGCAGCGCGTCCGAGGTGATGGTGCGGAAGAACACGCCGTTGGTCTTGCCGTCGCGGCCCAGCTGGGTCAGCGTCGGCGAGGACGAGGCGGGCGACACCTGCAGCACCTTGGCCGGCGCGGTGACCGAGGTCAGGATCGGAATCGACATCGGGCTGATGATGCCGCCGATGATCGCCGGCACCTTCTCGACCTGGACCAGCTGGTTCGCGGCATCGACGGCGACGTTGGCCTGGGTCTGGCTGTCGCGGACATCGGCCTTGAGCGTGCAGCCGGCGACGCCGCCGGCGTCGTTCAGGTCGCGGAAGGCCATCTCGATCGACTTGGCGCCGGCCTGGCCGTATTCGCCGGCCGGGCCGGTCAGTTCCAGCACGACGCCGATGGTGATGTCGCAGGCGGCGGCCAGGCCGGGCGTCAGCGCCAGTGCGGCGGCCGAGGCAAGAAGCAGGTTCTTCATGGTGTCCTCTCTGTTGTGTGTCGGGTCTTTGCCCGGGTCCATCCGGTCTTTCCCGCCGGACCGGGCCTTGTCCGGCGGTGGGCGGCCTCAGCTGGCCGCGTTCAGGTCGTATTTCATGATCCGGCCATGCGGGCCGGTGCGGTCACGCTCCAGCGTATAGACATCGCCTTCGGGGATGCGCGATTGCGCCAGGATCGCGGCGATCTCGGCACGGTCGGCCGCGGTCAGGCGCAGCGTCGCCACCGCCACGTTGCCGGCCAGATGCGCCCGGTTGCGCGCGCCCACGATGACGGCGGCCACGCCCGGCCGATCCAGCATCGCGGCCGAGGCGACGGTGGCGATATCCACCCCGTGCCGGTCGGCGATGCCGCGTAGCGTTCGCAGCAGGGCCTGGAACAGATCCCAGCCGCCGAAATCGTCGATGATCAGCTTGTACTTGGTCAGCGAGCGGTTCTCGAGCGGCTCTTGCGGCTCGGTCGCGCCCAGCCAGCGGTCGCCCAGAAAGCCGCCCGCCACGGTGCCATAGCAGAACAGCCAGAGGTCACGGTCCCGCGCCAGCGGCAGCAGCTGGCGTTCGGGGCGGCGGTCCAGCAGCGAATACTGCACCTGCATCGACATCAGCGGGATGCCGGCATCCAGGATTTCCCGCACCCTGGGCGTATCGAAGTTGGTGGCGCCGATCTGGGCGATCTTGCCTTC
>JAGPCN010000350.1 GCA_018058035.1 Fuscovulum sp. | reverse complement strand
GGCTTGCGCGGCGCGGGGCGGGCGGCGGGGGCATCCTCGGCCAAAGGGCTTTCGCCCAACTGTTCGCGCAGGACGCGCGGGCGCACTTCCTCGACCTGGCCGGGCTGCAGATCGCCCAGCCGGAACGGCCCATAGGAGGTGCGGATCAGCCGGTTCACATAAAGGTCGATGGCGTTCAACGCGCGGCGGATCTCGCGGTTCTTGCCCTCGCGCAGGCCCACGGTCAGCCAGGCGTTGGCGCCCTGGATGCGGTCCAGCGTGACATGCATTGGCTGAAAGCGTTCGCCGTCGACGGTGATGCCCTTGCGCAGCGGCTCCAGGTCGACGTCGGTGGGGTTGCCGTTCACCCTTACCCGATACTTGCGCAGCCAGCCGGTCGAGGGCAGCTCCAGCCGCCGCTTCAGCTCTCCGTCGTTGGTCAGCAACAGAAGGCCCTCGGAGTTCAGGTCCAGTCGGCCCACCGACATCACGCGGGGCATGTCCTCGGGCAGGTGGTCGAAGACGGTGTCGCGGCCCTTTTCGTCGGCGGCCGAGGTCACCAGGCCCTCGGGCTTGTAATACAGCCACAGCCGCGCCGGTTCCTGTGCGGGCAGCGGATGGCCCGAGACGGTGATCCGGTCGGCGTCGGTCACGTTCAGCGCGGGCGAGGTGATGACGCGGCCGTTCACCGTCACCTCGCCGGTTTCGATCAGCCGCTCCGCCTCGCGGCGCGAGGCGATGCCGCGGCGCGACAAGACCTTGGCGATGCGCTCGCCCTTTTCGGCGGTTTGCGGGGCATCGGCGGCTGGAGGTTTCGCTTTCGGCGCCATGAGGGTATTCCTTGGGCGCGGGGTGGCCAGCCCCGGGGGCCGTCTGCCCCCGGACCCCCGAGGATATTTGAGGACAGATGAAAGGGCAATCGCAGGGCATGTTCCGGTCGTTCATGGACCTGGCGCTGGACGAGGCGCGGGTGGCGGGCGCGCGCGGCGAGGTGCCGGTGGGCGCGGTCGTTGTGGGGCCGGATGGGGCCGTGGTGGCGCGGGCCGGCAACCGCACGCGCGAATTGTCGGACCCCACGGCGCATGCCGAGGTGCTGGCGATCCGTGCGGCCTGTGCGGCGGCGGGGTCGGAACGGCTGCCGGGCCATGTGCTGTATGTGACGCTGGAGCCCTGCCCGATGTGTGCGGCGGCGGTGTCGGCGGCGCGGATCGCGCGGCTGGTCTATGGCGCGGCCGATCCGAAGTCGGGCGGGGTGGCGCAAGGGGCGCGGGTCTTTGCCCATCCGCAGTGCCACCATGTGCCCGAAGTGCTGGACGGGATCGGCGCCGAGGCGGCGGAGGCGCTGCTGAAGGAGTTCTTTGCGGGGCGGCGCCTGTAGATGCGCGCGCGCCCCGGCCGGGGATCAAAGGCCGGGGCGCGCGGGTCTGCCGGGCCTTAAAGGAAGACGAAGTCGGCCGCGGTCAGGTCGGCAAGCAGGATGTTGGCGACCAGGATCGAACTGGTGCCGAAGCTGACCTGCACGTCATCGCCGACCTGGGTCAGGGCCAGGTCGTTCAGGTCGGTGGTGGCGCCGGTGATCACGATGCGGTCCTGGCCGTCCTGGAAGTCGGCGATGCTGTCGCTGCCGGTGGCGTCGCCAAAGACGAAGCGGTCGGCGCCGATGCCGCCGCGAAGGGCGTCGTTGCCGGCGCCGCCGTCGATCCAGTCCCGTCCGCTGCCGCCCGAGAGCGAATCATCCTCGGACCCGCCGTAGAGCCGGTCGTTGCCGTCGCCGCCCAGAAGCGTGTCGGCGCCTTGCGCGCCGAACAGGCGGTCGTCGCCCAGGCCGCCGTCGATGACGTCGTTGCCGGCGAAGGCGCTGATGGTGTTGGCGCCGTCGCCACCGGTCAGCCGGTCGGCCGCGCCGGTGCCGGTGACGGTGGGCGCGGTCGAGACGACAGACAGGCGGTAGCCGCCGATGTTCTCCAGGAACTGGCCCTGCACGTCCAGGAAGACCGGGCCGTCGATGGTGCCGGTAAACACCAGAACCCCGGTCGCGCCGCTGTCCGAAGCCAGGATGTTGCCAAGCGCATCGCGCAGCACCAGGCGGACATCGGCCAGTTCGGTGGCGGTGCCGTCGCCTTCCAGCCGGAAGGTGTAGGTGACGCCCTGCTCGGCCTCCATCCGGATCCAGTCGCTGTCGCCCTGGCAATCGACGGTGCCGGTGGTGGCGGTGCCGTCGCGCAGGCTGCGGGTGGTGTTGACCGATGCCAAGACGCCATCGGCGCCGACGTTGCGCAGGCTGTAGCCGCCGGTGTCGGAGCCGCCGTCATAGACCTCGATGAAGTAAAGCCCGCCGACCGTGGGGGTAAAGGCCAACACGTTGGCGCTGCCGGTCGAGTTCGGCGATTGCGCGACGATGTTGCCGTTCGCGTCGCGCAGGATCAGGTCGCCGTCGGGCAGGCCGCCGACGCCGGTGGCGCCCAGGTCGAAGGCATAGCTTTGCCCGGCCGTCAGGGTGACGCGGAACCAGTCGCGGTCGCCCGCCACATCGACGGCCGAAGTGACGGTGGCGGTGCGGGCCAGGGTGCGCGCGGTTTCCACGTCGCCGCGGATGGTGTCGGTGGCGACAAAGCGCACTTCGTAGCCGCCGGTGTCGGTGCCGCCGTCGAAGACATCGACGAAGTTGGTCGTGGTGCTTCCCGCCGTCCACGAGATGCGGTTGACCGTGCCGGTGCTGTTCGGCGCGTTCAGGATCGCGTTGCCGTCGGCGTCGCGCAGCACCAGGTCGCCGTCGGGCAGGCCGGTGGTGCCGACGGCGCGCAGCTCGATCCCGTAGGCCAGGCCCTCGGAGGTCTGGATCCTGTGCCAGTCGCGGTCGCTGGCGACGTCGATGGCCGAAGTGACGGCCTTGTTCGCGCCCAGGGTCGAAGCGGTGGCGGTGTCGCCGCGGATGGTGTCGGCGGCGTTCAGGGTGATCCGGTAGGCGCCGGTGTCGCCGCCGCTGTCGAAGACGCCGGCAAAGGAAAGGCCGGTGGCCCCGGCGGTGAAGCTGAGGCCGTTCGTCGTGCTGGTCGAGTTTGACGCGCTGAGGACCAGGTTGCCGAAGGCGTCGTACAGCGCCAGGTCCGGATCGGGCATGCCGATGCCGGGCCCGCCGGTGGCGACCAGGCTGATGCCATAGGCCAGACCCTGGCTGAGGTTCAGGCGGAACCAGTCGGCATCGCCCGCGGCGTCGATCGACGAGGTGACGGATGCCCCGGGGGCCAGGGTTTCGGCGGTGGTTGTATTGCCGGGGATGGAAGACATGGAACACTCCTGCTGAACCGACGGAAATCGACGGCGGGCAGGCTAGTGCG
>JAGPCN010000349.1 GCA_018058035.1 Fuscovulum sp. | reverse complement strand
TAGCGCGGCGTTACTGCGACCCGCCGACGAAGACGAAGTAGATGGCCGACCCGTCGGTCGCCACGCCCACGCCCATCTCGCGGATCGACGGGTTCAGCACATTGGCCCAGTGCGGCTTGCTGTTGCGCCAGATCGAGGCGGCCGAATCGGCCGTCGGCGTGCCCGATTGGGCGATGTTCTCGACCGCCGCCGAGAATCCGTAGCCCACCGTCCGCAGCCGCTTCTGAAAGCTCGGCCCGCCCGGCCCTTTGTGACCAAAGTAGCCGCGGCTGGCCATGTCGCAGGCATGCGCCTCGGCCGCGCGGTCCAGCGCGGCCGAATCGCCCAGCCGGCCCAGACCCTTGCGGCCGCGCTCGGCGTTGATCCACTTGGCGATGCCCGCCTCGATCGCCGCCACCTTGGCCGGCTTGTCGCAGCCCTGTGCCGCGCCCGCCGCGCCGATTGCCAGCATCACCGCCACCACTCCGGCCATCCGTGCCATGCCCGCCGTCCCTCTTCCGCGCTTTGCCCGTGTGGCAGTCTAGCACGGCCCGGCAATCACCGGAGGCGGTTTCTTCCATCGGAAAATCCGATGGCTGGCATCCGCGTTTTGCATTTGCGATTTCTTCCGTTCGCCCTAGGCTTGGCGCCAACGACCGGAAACCCGGCGTCCCGCGGCTGCGCGGACCAATCCATAGGGAGTTGCAGATGAAAACCATCAAGCTCATGGCCACCACGGCGCTTGGCGTCCTGACCGGCCTGTCCCCGGCCCTTGCCCAGATGACCGAGGTCGGGCCCGGCGAAGGCCAGGTCAACATCGTCGCCTGGGCCGGCTACATCGAGCGCGGCGAGACCGACAAGGCGTTTGACTGGGTGACCAAGTTCGAGGCCGCGTCGGGCTGCAAGGTCAACGTCAAGGTCGCCAACACCAGCGACGAAATGGTGGCGCTGATGAACGAGGGCGGCTTCGACCTGGTGACCGCCAGCGGCGACGCCAGCCTGCGGCTGATCGCGGGCGACCGGGTGCAGCCGGTCAACGTCGACCTGATCCCGTCCTGGAAGACGGTGGACGAACGGCTGCAAAACGCCCCCTGGCACACCGTCGATGGCGTGCACTACGGCGTGCCCTACATGTGGGGGCCGAACGTCCTGATGTACAACACCGAGGTGTTCAAGGAGCCGCCGACCTCGTGGAACGTGGTGTTCGAGACGATGGACCTGCCCGACGGCAAGCCGAACAAGGGCCGCGTGCAGGCCTATGACGGCCCGATCCACATCGCCGATGCCGCGCAATACCTGATGTTCCACAAGCCGGAACTGGGCATCACCTCGCCCTACGAGTTGAACGAGGACCAGTACAAGGCCGCGCTTGACCTGCTGCGCGGCCAGCGCGAGCTGACCAGCCGCTACTGGCACGACGCCTTCATCCAGATCGACGACTTCAAGAACGAAGGCGTGGTCGCCTCGGGGTCCTGGCCGTTCCAGGTGAACCTGCTGAAGGCCGATGGCCAGCCGGTCGCCTCGACCATCCCGCAAGAGGGCGCGACGGGCTGGGCCGACACTTCGATGCTGCATGTCGATGCGGCGAATCCGAACTGCGCCTACATGTGGATGGAGCATTCGCTGGCGTCGAACCTGCAATCCGACCTTGCGGTCTGGTTCGGGGCCAACCCCAGCGTGCCGGCCGCCTGCACCGACGGCCGCGGCATGTCGACGGCGGAAAGCTGCACGGCGAACGGCATGGACGACTTCGACAAGATCCGGTTCTGGACCACCCCGGTGTCTAACTGCGCTCAGGGCGAAGGCGCCTGCGTGCCCTACTACCGCTGGGTCTCCGACTATATCGGCGTGATCGGCGGCCGCTGATCGCCTGACCCGTAGGATGGGCAATATTGCCCATCCTACCTTGCCCCCTTGCCAAAGGTGCGCCGTCGCGCGCCCCACGGATGCCTCATGACCGCAGCTGTCCAGTTCTCGAACGTTTCGCGCCACTTCGGCCCGGTCAAGGCCGTGGACGGCGTGGACCTGACCATCGCCGAGGGGTCGTTCTTTGCCATGCTCGGCCCCTCCGGCTCGGGCAAGACCACCTGCCTCCGGCTGATCTCGGGGTTCGAGCAGCCCAGTTCCGGTGCCATCCGCATCTTCGGCGAGGATGTCTCGGCCACGCCGCCGCATCTGCGCAACGTCAACACCGTCTTCCAGGACTATGCGCTGTTCCCGCACATGAACGTGCGCGACAACGTCGCCTACGGGCTGATGGTCAAGGGCATTCCGCGCGCAAGCCGCCACGCCAAGGCCGAAGAGATGCTGGCCCTTGTCAAGCTCGACGGCTACGGCGACCGCAAGCCCGCGCAACTGTCGGGCGGCCAGCGCCAGCGCGTGGCCCTGGCCCGCGCGCTGGTCAACGAACCGCGCGTGCTGCTTCTGGACGAACCGCTGGGCGCGCTTGACCTGAAGCTGCGCGAGGCGATGCAGGATGAACTCAAGGCGCTGCAGCACAAGCTGGGCCTGACCTTCGTGTTCGTGACGCATGACCAGCACGAGGCGCTGTCGATGGCCGACCACCTGGCCGTCTTCAACGAAGGCAGGATCGCCCAGATCGGCACCCCGCAAGACATCTACGACCGCCCCGCCACCCGCTTCGTGGCCGATTTCGTCGGCTCCTCCAACGTCCTGCCGCCCCAGATCACCCGTGCCCTCGGCGGCCCCGCGGAATGGGCGTCCTTGCGCCCCGAGGCGACCCGCCTTGCCGCCACCGGCCCGATTTCCGGTCGGGTCACCGCGCTGCGCTACCTTGGCGCGGGCACCCGCGTGGTGATCGACGCCCAGGGCACCGAGATCGCCGCCCTGGTCCCCGCCGGCCAGCCCGTCCCGGCCGAAGGCGCCACCGCCGCCATCGCCTTCGACCCAGGCGCCCTGCACCTGATGGGGGCCAATTGATGCGCCGCACCCTTGCCCGGCGTCGCAGGGGGCGCCCCCCCCTTGGGCTTAGCCCTCACCTCCAGGCCGCCCGGATAAAGACCAACGCCGGTTTCATCTGTCCTGCAAATATCCCCGCCGGAGGCTCCGCCGCTTCCTCGACGCGCACCGCCGCAGACCCGGGCGCACCGAATTCTTCCTTCAAGAATTCGGGCCCGCTGAAGGCTCAGCCATGACCGCCCCCGCGATCCTGCCCGCCCGTGGCCCGGCCGACCGGCTGACCGGCCTGTTCTGGCGCCGGCCCGGCCTGCTTCTTCTCATCCTGGTCAGCCCCCCACTCCTCTAGCTGGGGGTGGTCTACCTTGGCTCGCTCTTCGCGCTCCTCCTTCAGTCCTTCTACTCGATCGACGAATTCTCGGGCGTGGTGAAAGAGGAATTCACCCTCAAGACCTATGC
>JAGPCN010000348.1 GCA_018058035.1 Fuscovulum sp. | reverse complement strand
CCCTCGGCCTGCCATTGCTCGATCGAGTTGTTGTCGAAGAGCTTCGGCATGAAGAAGGCGCGTTCAAAGTTTTCCAGTGTGTGCGGGTGGCCCAGGTAGTGCCCGCCCGGCCCCACGTCGCGCACCGCCTGCATGGCTTCGTCAAAGTCGTCCCAGCGCGGGCCTTCGGCCATGCGGTAGCCCATCTGGCACATCTCGGCATCGACCACGAATTTCGCCACGGAACAGTGCATCCCGGCCTCGTTCCAGCCCGCTGAATGCCAGATGTAGTTCGCCCCGGCATGCAGGACTGCGTTCATCGTCATGGCGGATTCGTAACCCGCCTGCGCGTCGAAGGTCTTGGCGCCGCCCAAGAGGTTACTGGTCCGCCACGGCACGTTGTAGAACCGCGCCATCTGGCCGATCATGAAGTTCATCAGGCTGATTTCCGGCGTCCCCGCCATCGGCGCGCCGGATTTCATCGAAACCGTCGACAGGTAGTGCCCGTAGATCGCCGGAGCGCCCTTGCGGATCACCTGGGTATAGGCCAGCGCACTGAGGGCCTCGGCGTTCAGCTGCGCCACGGCGGGGGCGACCGAGGCGGGCGTATTCGCCCCGCCCAGGACGAAGGGCGAACACAGCACCGGCTGGTTGCGCCGGACGAAGGCGCGCATGGCCGACAGCATCGTCTCGTCCCAGACCAGGGGCGAGTTGCCGTTGCAATTGCCGGTGGTGACGGGAGTTTCCTCCATCACGTCGCGGCCGAACAGGATATCGCACATGGCCATCACGTCCTCGGCGTTCTTGCCGGACGTGGTCATGCCCATGAAGGTCTTGTCTGAATGCTTCATCGACGAATAGGTGATGTGCAGGTGCCGGTGGCTGACCTTCAGGTCCATCGGCTCGACGATGTGGTGCGCCGTGGAATGCAGCGCGGGCGACATGTGGGCAAGCTTGTGGAACATCCCCAGGTCGGCGATCGTCGGCCAGCGCCGCACGTCGTCCAGGTCGCGCAGGAAGGGCGCGCCGGTCATCGGCACGAAGATCGACTGCTTGCCGCCGAAGGGCAGGCTGCGGTCGGGGTTGCGCGCCCGGTAGGTCCAGCCCGAGGGGATGGTCGAGATCAGTTCGCGCACCAGGCCGCGGTCCAGATAGACCCGGTCGCCCACCACCTTGGCGCCGGCGCGCTTCCAGTCGGCCAGGGCGATCTCGTCGCGGAAAATCACGCCGACCTCTTCCAGGATCGACATCGAGGCATCGTCGATCTGTTCCACCCGGGAGGGGTCCATCACCTCGCAGTCGGGGATGCCGCGTTTCAGCGCCGGCCACATGTCGAAATCGGGGGCCTGGCGCAGGGCACGGCGGGCGCCACGGCCACCGGCGCGGGCAGTTCTGACGACTTCGTTCATCGCGTTTCCCCCTTCGGATGCGGTTGCGCCATAAGGGGGGTTCCGGCGCGCGGCGACAGTCACGGGCACGAAGCGGACCGGCGATTTTGCGACATCGACCGCCGGCCCCTGTGCAAGGGCCGGTCAGGCCAGCCCGGCCAGCGCCACCGGCTGGCCGCTTTGGGCCGACCGCGTTGCCGCCTCGGCCATGGCCAGGGCGGCGACGCCATCGTCCAGCGTCACCGGCAGGGCCGACCCTGTGCCGACCGCCGCGACAAAGGCCGCCCATTCCGCCGCATAGGCCGGCATGTAGCGCTCCAGGAAGAACCAGGTCGGCTTGGCCCCCGTCACCCCCGCCGCGGTGGATTTGACCACCGTATGCTCCAGCATGTTCTGCGCCTGCAACAGGCCCTCGGACCCCAGAAGTTCGACCCGCTGGTCATAGCCATAGACCGCGCGGCGGCTGTTGCGGATCACGGCCAGGCGGCCATCGGCATAGGTCAGCGTGACAACCGCGGTGTCCACGTCGCCCGCCGCGCCGATGGCAGGATCGACCAGGCAGGTCCCCACCGCCGACACCGTCACCGGCGCCGCCCCCATCAAGAAATTCGCCATGTCGAAGTCGTGGATCATCATGTCGCGGAACAGGCCACCCGAGACCTTGATGTAGGCGACCGGCGGCGGAGCGGGATCGAACGAGGTGATCGAGAGCATCTCGGGCTTGCCGATCTCGCCGCGGTCCAGCGCCGCCTTCAGCGCGGCAAAGTTCGGGTCGAAGCGGCGGTTGAAGCCGATCATCACCGGCTTGCCATTCTTCGCCGCAACCTTCAGGCACGCCTGCGCGCGGGCCAGCGACAGGTCCACCGGCTTTTCGCACAAGACCGCCTTTCCGGCCCCGGTCGCCCGTTCGATCAGGTCGGAGTGCGTGTCGGTCGAGGTGGCGATCAGCACCGCGTCGATGGCCGGATCGGCCAGGATCGCATCCGTCGTCCGCGCCTCGGCGCCATATTGCGCGGCCAGCTTCGCGGCGGCGTCGGCGTTGATGTCCGACACGGCCACAAGGGTCGATCCGGGATGCGAGGAAATGGCGGTGGCATGGACGCCGGCGATGCGCCCGGCGCCGAGGAGGCCGACTTTCAGCATTTGGTTTTTCCTTGGGTTCAGCGGCCGATGGCGGCCTTGAAGGCGTTGAACTCGTCGACCTGCATGGCGACGTTGTGCTGCGGTTGCGGGTAGCCGCCGGTGTTGACGTCCGCGATGAACTCCTTGAACGCGGCGATGCGTTCGGATTGCAGGCGCGCGTATTCGGCGGCGAAGTTGCGGTAGGTCTTGGCGTGGCGCGGGCGATGGCCGTCGGTGCAGCCAAGGACGTCTTCGGCAAAAAGGTACTGCGCGTCGGCCCCCGGCCCCGCGCCCATACCCAGCATGATCATCGGGGTGTTGCGGCTGATGAACTCTCCCAGCCGATCCGGGACGACTTCAAGCTCGGCCCCGAAGGCGCCGATGGCTTCCAGCTGCTTGACATGATCCCACACCGCGCGGGCCTCGGTCGCGGTCTTGCCGACGGCGCGCCAGCCGGTCCAGGTGATGGTGCTGGGGATCAGGCCGACATGGGCCACGATGGGGACGTGGTTGTCGCAGAGGGTCTTCTGGATATCCAGGCTGGCCGCGCAGTAGAAGCAGTCGCCGCCCATCGCGGTAAAGTGGAAGGCGGCGCGGAGATAGTCCTCGGCGGTGGCCAGCGTGCCATAGGGGCCATAGGGCAGGCCGACCTGGACAAAGCATTTGCCCGCCGCATCGCGCATTTCGGGAGAGAAGAAGCGGCTTTCGATCGACAGCATGTCGATCCCGGCGGCATCCGCTGCCGCCGCCTCTTCCAGCGTGGTGACATAGAGCATCGAGATTTTCTGCCCCCGCGCCTTCATCGCGCGGATGTCGTGGACGGTGGGGCGGTTGTTCTTGTGGACCATGGCTTACACCGTGAAGGCTGT
>JAGPCN010000118.1 GCA_018058035.1 Fuscovulum sp. | reverse complement strand
GGGTCGAATGCGGCTATTGCGACAAGCGCTATGTGATCGACCGCGACCACGCCCACGACGACCACTAGGGAGCGCTGGCCGGTAGACCCCCGGCCCGTCCTCTGCCATACCTCGGCCCAGCGGACCGGGAGAGCGTATCATGGCATTCGGCAAGGGCCACCACCTTCATCTGATCGACGGCTCGGCTTATATCTTCCGCGCCTATCACGCCCTGCCGCCGCTGACCCGGTCCGATGGCCTGCCGGTGGGGGCTGTGGCGGGCTTTTCCTCGATCCTGTGGAATGAAATCACCAAGGACCGCAGCAGCGGCGCCGCGACCCATATCGCGGTGATCTTCGACCATTCGTCCAAGACCTTCCGCAACGAGATCTACCCCGACTACAAGGCCAACCGCCCCGAACCGCCCGAAGACCTGCGCCCGCAGTTTCCCCTGACGCGCGAGGCGACGCGCGCCTTCAACGTCGCCTGCATCGAGGTGCCGGGGTATGAGGCCGACGACATCATCGCCACCCTCGCCGCCCAGGCCGCAGATGCAGGCGGCAGCTGCACCATCATTTCCTCGGACAAGGACCTGATGCAGCTGATCCGCCCCGGCATCGACATGCTGGATCCGATGAAGAACAAGCCGATCGGCCCCGACGAGGTGATGGAGAAGTTCGGCGTGCCGCCGGACCGGGTGGTCGACGTGCAGTCGCTGGCCGGCGACAGCGTCGACAACGTGCCCGGCGCCCCCGGCATCGGGCTGAAGACCGCCGCGCTTCTGATCCAGGAATATGGCGACCTTGATACGCTCCTGGCCCGCGCCCAGGAAATCAAGCAACCCAAGCGCCGCGAGGCGCTGACCGACCACGCCGACCGCATCCGCATCTCGCGCCAGCTGGTGACGCTGCGCGACGACACGCCCGTTCCGGTCAGCCTGGACGAGCTGGAGGTGGTCCGCCCTGACGCCGACAAGCTGCTGAAATTCCTGACCGAGATGGAGCTTCGCAGCCTCTCGCGCCGGGTCGCCGAACGGCTGAAGGTGGCCGCCCCGGTGATCGAGGCGCCACGCCCCGACGAGGAGACGCAGTCGAACGAGGAGGCCCGACTGCCCTTCGATCCCGCCTCTTATGTGGCGATCCGCGACCTGGCCACGTTGGCCCGCTGGATCGACCGCATCCGCGAGGTCGGCCATGTCGCGGTCGACACCGAAACCACCAGCCTGGACGAAATGCGCGCCGAACTGGTGGGCATTTCCCTTTGCGTCGATGCCGGCCAGGCTGCCTATATCCCCCTGGGCCACAAACAGGGCGGGGGCGACCTCTTCGGCGCTGCCGCCCCGGTCGAGGGCCAGCTGGACCTGGACGAAACCCTTGCCGCCCTGAAACCCGTCCTGGAAGACCCGGCCATCCTCAAGATCGGCCAGAACATGAAATACGACTGGAAGATCCTGGCCCGCCACGGGGTGCGGATCGCGCCCTTCGACGACACCATGCTGATGAGCTACGCGATGCAGGCCGGCCTGAACGGCCACGGCATGGACGAGCTTTCCGAACGTTACCTGGGCCACCAGCCCATCCCGATCAAGTCGCTTCTGGGCAGCGGCAAGGCGCAGATCACCTTCGACCGCGTCGGCATCGACGATGCCGTGCGCTATGCCGCCGACGACGCCGACATCACCCTGCGTCTGTGGCAGCTGTTCAAGCCGCAACTCCACCGCGCCCGGGTGACCACGGTCTACGAAACCCTGGAGCGCCCGCTGGTGACCGTGCTGGCCGAAATGGAGATGACCGGGATCACCGTCGACAAATCCGTGCTGTCGCGCATGTCCAACGCCTTCGCGCAGAAACTGGCTCAGCTTGAGGATGAGATCGGCGACATCGCCGGCGAGAAATTCAACGTAGGCTCCCCCAAGCAACTGGGCGAGGTGCTGTTCGACCGGCTGCAGATCCCCGGCGGCGAAAAGGGCAAGACCGGCGCCTATGGCACCGGCGCCGACATCCTGGAAGACATCACCACGCTGGAAGACAGCCACCCCACCGGCGCGCGGCTGGCCGCCCGCGTGCTGGACTGGCGCCAGATCGCCAAGCTGAAATCCACCTATACCGACGCGCTGCAGCAGGCGATCAACCCCGACACGGGCCGCGTCCACACCAGTTACTCCATCGCAGGCGCCAACACCGGGCGGCTGGCCTCGACCGATCCAAACCTGCAGAACATCCCCGTGCGCACCGAAGAGGGCCGCCGCATCCGCGAGGCTTTCGTGGCCCCGCCCGGCAAGCTGCTGGTCTCCTTGGACTATTCCCAGATCGAACTGCGCATCCTGGCCCACATCGCCGACATTCCGGCGCTGCAACAGGCGTTCAAGGACGGCATCGACATCCACGCCCTGACTGCCTCGGAAATGTTCAACGTGCCGCTGGACCAGATGACGCCCGACGTCCGCCGCAAGGCCAAGGCGATCAACTTCGGCGTCATCTACGGCATCTCGGGCTTTGGCCTGGCCCGCAACCTGCGCATCCCGCGGGCCGAGGCGCAGGGCTTCATCGACCGCTACTTCGAGCGCTTCCCCGGCATCAAGGAATACATGTCGGAAACCGTCAAGTTCGCCCAAGCGAACGGCCATGTGCAAACCCTGTTTGGTCGGAAAATCCACACGCCCGAGATCAACGCCAAGGGCCCCGGCCAGGGCTTTGCCAAACGCGCCGCGATCAACGCGCCGATCCAGGGCACGGCGGCAGACGTGATCCGCCGCGCCATGGTCCGCATGCCCGCCGCCATCGCCCACCTGCCCGCAAGGATGCTGCTGCAGGTCCACGACGAACTTCTGTTCGAGGTGGACGAAGCCGCCGCCGACACGCTGGCCAAGGTGGCCAAGGACGTGATGGAGGACGCCAACCTGCCCGCCGTCGCCCTCAAGGTCCCCCTGACCGTCGAATCCGGCAAGGGCCGCACCTGGGCCGAGGCGCACTGATGCTGGCCGACTGGCCCGCGCTCAAGTCCTTTGCCCTGTCCCTTGGGCTTCCGCAGGTCACGCTGGAAACCCCCTGGGGCAACGAAGCGCTGAAGGCCCATGGCAAGATGTGGTGCTGGTGGTCGCCTTACGTCGACGCCGCCGTCTTCCGCGCTTCGCGCGATGAACGCGAGATGCTGCTGCAGGCCGACCCCGACACCTTCACCCTTCACCCCCACTATGCCGCCCACGACCTGGTCCTGGTCCGCGCGGGGCACATCGACGAAGACTGGGCGCGCGCGCGCCTGACCCGCGACTGGCGCGACGCCGCCCCGAAACGCTGGCTACAGGACTGGGACGCCGGGCAAGCCACGCCCTAGGCGCGTAGCACTACCTGTCCACCCGGCAATGAAAGCAGTTGTTGGTGGCCGACCGCACATGCACGAAGGCTACTGCCGGGTTTTTGAACAGGGCCGCCGCACGGGCGGGAATGTCAGGCGTCGGCACCACCGCGCCTGTGCCGTAGATGATCCGCTCATCCCGTCCGTAACCCCGGACGATGTACCGCGGCGAGGCCAGGAATTCGGGCAACGCCTCACCGCCCCCCGCCTGGCAATCCTCGGCGCAAAGGAAGATCGGCCCCACCTCGGCATAGGGCTGGACGGTGGCAAAGGGCCGGTGCGCCAGCACCAGCATCCCGGCGCCCTGGGGGATCATCCCCAGGCAGTGGCGGCACGGGTTGCCCGCGCCCGCAGCTTGATGCCGCTCGGCCGGCTGGCCGTTGGCGTCGGGTGCCCCGGCCCGCCAGGCGCGGACCTGATCAGTGGGGATGGCAGTGAAACGCATAATACTCTCCTTCCGGGGGATGCCGGAAGGATCGCCGCGACACGCCACACGGGCGACCCGATCCTTGCGGGATCAGCGCACCAGCATCGGCCCCAGCGGCCGCCCGCCCAGGATGTGCAGGTGGTAATGCGGCACTTCCTGGTGGCCATGGCCGCCGGCGTTCGAGATGGCGCGGAAGCCGTCGCCGTTCACCCCCACCATGTCGCAGACCCGGGCCGCGCAGCGGTGGAAATCGGCGATCTCGTCGGCGCTGGCCTTGGCCGCGAAATGGGCGAAATCGACATAGGCGCCCTTCGGGATCACCAGCACATGCACCGGCGCCTGCGGGTGGATGTCGTGGAAGGCCAGCGCATGCGGCGTTTCCAGCACCGACCTGTTGGGGATCTCGCCGCGCAGGATGCGGGCAAAGATGTTCTGCGGGTCGTAGGCGGGAAAGTCGCTCTGGGCCATGTCTTTCAATCCACGAAAAGGTATTCCGTCGCCGCGATTTCCCGCGCCTTTTCGACCGGAATGTCAAGGAACTCGGCCAACGGCATGGTGTTCTCGTCGACGCTGGCCGATTGCCGGATGCGCTGGAAGCCGGGAAAGCCGAACTCGCGGATGCGGTCGCTTTCGAAGCGGACATCGTAGCGGATCGTCGGCAGCAGCCGGTCGATGGTTTCCTGCGGGGTGCGGTCGCCGGCCAGACCGACCCTGCGGGCATGCCCGATCAGGTAGTCGTCGGTGAAGTCGCACTCGATCTCCAGCAGGCGGACCTTGGCCTTGTCGCTGTAGAAATCCTGCATCAACTCGGTCGAGGCGGGGTCGATGCAGAAGATCAGCCGGTCGGTCTGCCAGTAATCGAACAACATCCGCACCAGCGCCCGGCGGTGCCGGGTGCGCTTCTCCAGGTTCGACTGGATGCCGCCCAGGTCGGGCAGAGGGGTCGAGGCCTCGTTGAACAGGTAGTCGATGGCCGGCAGGTTGGTGACGGTGCGCACCCGTTCGACCAGCCGCTTGGCGACATGCCATTTCTTGCAGGTCACCATCATCAGCGTGCGTTCCCGCCCGATGCTGGTTTCCGTCTCCCAGAACCGCGGCGCAAAGCGGCGGCCGATGCGGCCCCGGCCGGTCAGGAACTTGAACAGGCTGCGGCCCTCGTTCGAGATCTGGAAGCGTTTTCCGGTCGCGGCATAAAGCCGGCCCAGCCGGTCCTTCAGGTCCATCGCGTCGGGGCTGATCTTGCGGGCGAATAGGTAGTCCTGGCTGAGCAGCAGGTCGTAGTGGTCATTGTAGAAGGTCACCGGCATGCCGTAGTCGGTGAACATCAAAAAGGTCAGCGGCCGGGTGCGGATTTCGCTTTCGCGAACCAAGTGGCGGACCAGGGTCTGGAAGAAGGTTTCATCCGGAATCCAGGTGGTGCGGAAGAACCGCATCACGTCGGGGCGTTTGTCGATGAACTCCAGCACCCATTCGATCGTGCGCCGGCGCAGGCACCACCACTGGCTGCCGATCTGCATCACCAGGTCGGCCGGCACCTTGCGCGCCAGCCCCAGTTTCTTCTGCCACTGCATCGAGCGGTAGAACCAGTCCTTCTGGGCCCGTTCGTTGAAGAAGTGGCGGTAGATCAGCCGTTCGTCCTTGATCCCTGTCTTGATCCAGTCGGAATTGTAGAAGTCGAAACTTTCGATGTAGTCGACATCCTCGCGTTCCAGGAAGGCGCGGGCGTATTCGGCCGACTTGATCGGCATGCAGTCGCCCGAAAGCATGTAGAAATGCGTGGCGCGGGGAAAGGCATCGACCGCGGCGCGCACCGCCTGCAAGGTGGCCTCGACCAGGCTCCATTCGCCCCAGCCGCATTTCACCCGGCGCCTGGCGAAGACGACCGAGGGATTTTCATGCAGGGCGGCGCGGATCTTCTCGAAATCCTCGCGCTTGGCATTGGCGTCGAAGTGGATGGCGATGAAGTCGCCGGCCGCCGTCAGCCGCTCGGCCTGGGCGATGATCCCCTCGGGGTCCTTGTGGCACAGAAGGATATAGGCGATCTTGGCCATGTTCGGGGCGGGTCTTGCTTGCCTCGGCTGCTCACTGTTTCCTTAAAGTGCTTTATGCTTCCTTGAAAAGCCAAAGTTTCTTTGCTTTTTTGCCATCAATTGGTTCCAGGGCAGAAATAATGCGCCCGGACGGGCAGTTGATGGGCAGGAGTATGTGACGATGGGGTTTCCCGGCACCTGGATGACGGAAAGCGAAAGCGTGGTCTACCGCGTGGTGCCCAAGTGCGCCTGCTCGACCATCGGCCAGATCATGTTCTACTCCGACCATGGCAAGTTCTTCGATGGCGACATCCACGACGCCATGTCGGGCATGCACAAATGGGCGATCGAGGCCAGCCAGCCCCTGATCGAGAAGAACGTCAAGGGCCACAAGTCCTATGCCTTCACCTGCGTGAGGAACCCCTATACCCGCATCCTGTCGTCGTTCTTCGACAAGATCTGCGGCATCCAGCGCAACGGCAAACGCTATCGCGGCAACCTGGTGCCGCTTCTGGTGCAGAAATACGGGGTCGAGGTCGGCGGCGACGACGGCAAGGGAGAGTTCGACCAGGTCAAGTCGTTCCGCCGCTTCCTGCTGTTCGCGCGCGACACCATCCGCTTCCGCAAACCGATGGAACCCGACATCCACTGGTCGGCGATGGCGGGCCACATCTCGACCTTCATCGTGAACGGCGGCCGCTACGACCACATCTTCTTCACCGAGG
Source organism: Fuscovulum sp. (assembly GCA_018058035.1). Lineage (GTDB taxonomy): Bacteria > Pseudomonadota > Alphaproteobacteria > Rhodobacterales > Rhodobacteraceae > Pseudogemmobacter. The sequence goes on along the minus strand of JAGPCN010000118.1, from coordinate 5,239 downwards.
ATTTCAACGACGGCATGCAGACCGTGCTGGACAACATCAAGGTCAGGCACAAGGTCGACCTGAAGAAGATCCCCCGGTTCAACGAAAGCGAAGGCCACGGGCCAGCCCGGGCGCATCCGGTCGAGGACTACTTCGACGACCTGTCGATGCATATCGTCTGGGAGATCTACAAGCGCGACTTCCAGCTGTTCAAGTACGACTTCGAGAACCCCGGCAACAAGATGCCCAAGGGCGAGGTCGACCTGGCCGAGGTTCACGCCAAGCTGGGCGACTGAACCCTCCTCGTTCGACTTCGTCTCCTCGTCGGATATGCGCCCCGCGAGGAGTGACGAAGTCATCGGCGAGCCTTCGTCAGACCCCGTCGCCCGCCCCCGCGGCGCGATACCAATCGACGATCTTCGCCCGCTCTTCCGGCTCCATCCAGCTCAGGTTGCCCGGCGGCATGGCGTGGCTGAACCCGGCCTGCAAGGCGATCCGCCTGGCCTCGTGGGCGATCTGGGCCTCGGTCTCCAGCACCACGCCCTTGGGTGGCCAATGCAGCCCCTCCCAGGCCGGTTCGGACGCATGGCACATGCTGCAGCGGCCCTGCACGATGCCCACCACCTCGTCGAACCCCGGCGCCGCGGCATAGACCAGCGCCGCGCCCTCCAGACGCGCCTCGGGCTCGGGCACCATGCGCATCGGCGCGGTGGACAGCCAGGCGATGGCCAGGAACAGCAGCACCGTCGCGATCCAGGTCCAGTGCGGGCTGCCCTTGCGGGCATGGCGAGTGTTGAACCAGTGCCGGATCGTCACCCCCATCAGGAACACCAGGCTGGCGATCACCCAGTTCCACTGGGTCGCAAAGACCAGCGGATAGTGGTTCGACAGCATCAGGAAGATCACCGGCAGGGTCAGGTAGTTGTTGTGCGTGCTGCGCTGCTTGGCGATCTTGCCGAACTTCGGGTCGGGCTTGCGGCCCGCCTTCAGGTCGGCCACCACCACGCGCTGGTTCGGCATGATGATGAAGAAGACGTTCGCGCTCATGATCGTGGCGGTAAAGGCGCCCAGGTGCAGCATCGCGGCGCGGCCCGAAAAGACCTGGGTGTAGAACCAGCTCATCGCCACCAGCACGACGAACAGCGCCCCCATCAGCAGGTTCTGGTCGGCGTTCACGAAGACCTTGCACAGCGTGTTGTAGGCGATCCAGCCGAAAGCCAGCGAGGCCATCGAGATGCCGACCGCCTGCCAGACCGCCAGCTCCATCACCTGCGGGTCGATCAGGAACAGCTCGGCCCCCAGGTAATAGACCAGCACCAGCATCGCGAAACCCGAAAGCCAGGTCGCATAGCTTTCCCACTTGAACCAGACCAGATGGTCAGGCATCGCCGCAGGGGCCACTAGGTATTTCTGGATGTGGTAGAACCCGCCGCCATGCACCTGCCATTCCTCGCCATCCGCGCCGCTTGCCAGGTTGCGGTCGCGGTGCAGCCCCAGGTCCAGCGCGATGAAGTAGAAGCTGGACCCGATCCAGGCGATGGCCGTCACCACATGCAGCCAGCGCACCGCGATCTCGACGAATTCCGACAGAACGACCCAGTCGTACATGCGCGCCCCCCCTTGCTGCCTGCGAAACGCTATACCGATCCGGCTTTTCCTGTTAATCCTGTCAAATGCCGGATCACTTTCAAGCCGGCCAGATAAATGCCTGGTCCCGCAGATGAGCTATGTGAACAACATCCGCATGTTCGTCCGGGTCTACGAACTGGGCAACATGTCGGCCGCGGCGCGTGACCAGCGCACCTCTCCGGCGGTCGCCAGCGCCCGGATCTCGGAGCTTGAGAAACACCTGGGCGTGCGGCTCTTCAACCGCACGACGCGCAGCCTGCAACCCACCGAGAACGGCCGCATCTTCTATGACGGCGCGCGCAAGGTGCTGGACGCCATAGACGAGGCCGAGGCCGCGGTGATGGACGTGACGCAGAACCCGCGCGGCACCATCTTCGTCGCCGCCCCCCTGGGCATCGGGCGGCGCTTCATCGCCCCGCATGTGCCCTCGTTCAAGGACCTCTATCCGCAGATCGATGTCCGCCTTCGGCTGTCGGACCGCTCGATCGACGTGGTGGCCGAAGGCATCGACGTGGCCTTCCACCTGGGCCTCCTGGAAGACAGCACGCTGAAGGTGCGGCTGATCGCCGATTGCCCGCGGCTCTTGTGCGCGGCCCCCGCCTATATCGCCCGGCGCGGTCTACCGCGCGACGGCGCCGCCCTGGTGGCCGAGCGGCACGATTGCCTGAACCTGCGCTTTCCGGGCGCCAAGGAATTCCAGTGGACGCTGCAAACCCCCGAAGGCCCCCGCCGCTTCGAGATCGGCGGCCCCTTCGAATCCGATGACGGCGACGTGCTGACCGGCTGGGCGCTGGACGGCCGCGGCATCATCCTGAAACCGCTGTTCGAGATCGCCGAACACCTGCGCGAGGGCCGCCTGGTGCCGGTCGCCACCGCCACCCCGCCCCTGGCCACGCAACTGTCCAGCCTCAGCCAGCACCGCCGGCTGAAAGACCCCAAGGTGCGGCTCTTCACCGATTTCATGGCCGCCCGCATCAAGGACGAACTGCGCCGCGCCACAACCGGCGATGACTGACGCCCCATTCCTTCAGTCTGGCCGAAATACCCCACGGGGGGTGCGGGGGTGTGAAACCCCCCGCTGCAACCGCCCCCCGGGGCGCCCGGCCAAGGCAAAGGGGCGCGAAGGATACCCTGCGCGCCCCCATCTTTCAGACCTCGGGTCGGTTACATCGGCAGCGGCTGGCCGTTCACCATCACCTGCATGCCTTCCTTCACCTCGATCTTCGAGGTCAGCGCGTCATCGCCGGCCGGCACCATGAACATGCCCATCATCATCCGCGCGCCCATGGCGTCTTCCTCGGTGATGATGCCGGTGGCGATCAGCCCGTCGATCAGCGCATTGGCGCCGGACACGTTCACCGTGGCCTCGCCCAGGGGCATCGGCATGCCCATCGAGTTGTCGAAGGTGAACGACCCCACCGCGTTCAGCGCGGCCCCCGCCACCTTCAGCGAGATGTCGGTGATGTCCAGCTTCTCGGGCGCCGGAATCGGCGGCATGGCGCCGGTCTCCTCGGCCTCGGCCATGCCGATCAGGTCCAGCGTCGACTTGCCGCTGAGGTCGATGTTCAGGTCGAAGGGCTCGCGCTTCAGCGCGGCGCCGGGGTCGAACAGGCCCCAGACGCCATCGCTCAGCGTCAGCTGGCTCAGCTTCATCTGGAACAACAGGTCGGCCGGCGCGGTGGCCATGATCGGCAGCGCGATATTGGTCGCCACTTCGCCGATCGAAACCTCGATCGGTGCCGGAACCGCGGCGCTGGTCATGCTGGCCTCCAGGCCGGCGCCCTTCGAGACGACCGAGAACGTGTCCTTGTCAAAGCCGAAGGCGGCCTCGCCGGGCTGCGAGGTCAGCGTCAGGTCATAGGAAAAGAACTCGCTCTGCTGGCTGGAATTGCCGGTGCTGACGCCCTGACTCAGCGCCACATCGACCGAAAAGCCCTCTTCCAGCACCTTGCGGAAATCGGCCGGCCCCTGGATCGTCGCCAGCGGCGTGGTCGACGGCAGCACCACGTCCAGCGCCATCGCCAGTTCGGTGGTCTCGCTGTCCGAGGAGGTCTTCATCTGCATGCCCGGGTCGTCCGAGGCGGTGGTCAGCGCCATCTTGTCCGCCGTCACGTCCAGACCAAAGGCGCGGTTCGCGCCGGGGGTGTCGGAATAGCTGCCCTCCAGCGCCTCCAGCGCCAGCTTGCCGGTGTTCTTGACCACCGGCTTCGGCTGGGTGTCGTCAAAGGAATAGCCCTCGGTCGCGATGTCGAAATCGACATCCATCTTGTCGGCCGAATAGTCGTAGACCAGCCCGCCATTCTCTTCGCGCGCCACGATGGCCAGGCCTTCGTGCGTCACCGCCACCTTGGCGGCATTGGCGCCCTCGGCGATGTCCAGGCCCATGGCGGCGCCCGGCTCGATGGTGACAGTGCCGTCATCCTCTTCGGTCAGCGTCATGTCCGAGATGGTAAAGCCGGTCGGCGCGCCCGCCGGAGTGATCGTCACACCGTTCAGCGTCAACACCCCGTCGGAATTGGCTTCGGTGGCCGCCGTGATGGCAAGGCCCATCGCGGCCCCGCCGTCCTTCCATGATTGCCAGACCTGGTCGGCGGTCAGCGCGGCATGGGCGGTCCCGGAAAGCAGAATGAGCAAGGCCGGCGCCGCGGCAAATGGGCTGTAACGAAACATCTTGTGTCTCCCTTGGGCGTTCATCAGATCGGGCGCCAGAAAACTCTTTTTGACGCGCCACTGCAAGCAAGGGATTCTGACACATGGCCGCAATCCGGCCCGTTCCGGCCGCCGCATGACCGGCATCCGCGACCCGCAGCCGGGGCCCGGGCCCCTGCGCCTGCCCCTGCGCCTGCTCTTGCGGCAAGGCCCCTGGCACGTCCACGCGATCGACGGGCCGGGCGCCGACATCGTGCTGGCCTTTGCCTCGGTCGGCCACGACCCGTCGCGCCCGCCCTCGGCCGAGTTCGTGCGCTCGGCCAGTGCGGGCGGGCGGCGGGCGCTGTTCGTGATCGACGAAAGCCGCAGCTGGGCCAATGCACCGGGGTTCGAGACGGTGCTGGCTAAGGCGCTTGACCGGCTGGCCGGCGACCGCCCCGCCGGGCGCAGGCTGGCCATCGGCCAGTCGATGGGCGGCTATGCCGCCCTGGTCGCGGCCAGCGTCCTGCCGCTGGACGCGGTGCTGGCGATCGGGCCGCAGGCCTCGATCCGCCCCGGCGCCATCCCGGGCGAAACCCGCTGGGCCAACTGGACTGCCCGCCTGCCCGCCCTGCGGCATGCCGACGCGCCCGTGCCGCCCGGCCCCCGGCTGACCGTGATGCACGGCCTGGCCGACGACATGGCGCAGGCGCTGGCCTTTCCGGCCCGCCCCAACCTGGACCACATCCTGTTTCCCGGCCAGACGCATTCCGGCCTGGCCGCGCATCTGAAAACCCGCGGCGCGCTGGCCGGGCTGATCGACGCCGCCCTGGACGCCGACCGCCGCCGCCTGTTGCGCATCGCGGCCAGCGCCGGCGGACGCCTTCGCCAGCGCCTGGCCGATCAGCTGCCCCGGTAGGTCGAATAGGCAAAGGGCGAGATCAGCAGCGGCACATGAAAATGCTGCGCCGCATCCGGCACGCCAAAGCGGATCGGGATCTGG
>JAGPCN010000347.1 GCA_018058035.1 Fuscovulum sp. | reverse complement strand
AGGATCGGCATCAGGCCATGCGCCGCCACCTGCGCGCCAATCGCGAACTGCTGGTCCACCACCGCCTGGATGCCGCGGGCATTCGCCGCCGAGATCACGCTGCGCTCCTTGGTCCCGTAGATGCCCGCCTTGACGGCCCGCGCCAGCAGCTTGTCCAGATCGGGCATCGCCTTCATCAGCTGGCAGCCGTCGACCTCGGCCTCAAGTCCCTTGTCGATCTTCAGGAAGGGCACCACGCGGCGCTTGTCCCACAGGAAGGTGGCGGTCGGAATGCCGTCGACCGCGCGGTCCATCGTCTGCTCGAACAGGATCGCGCCCACCACCTTGTCGCCGGTGAAGGCGGGCGACTTGATGATCCGCACCCGCATCGCGTGGATCAGGTCGAACATCTCGTCCTCGGTCTTCCACGACCCCTCGGCGATGCCATAAAGCCGCAGCGCCTTGGGCGTCGATCCGCCCGACTGGTCCAGCGCGGCGATGAAGCCGTTTCCGGTGGCGATCTGCTTGGTCATTTCGGCGTTGGCCATGGCGCTTTCCTTCGCAGGGCAAGAGGGTCCGTTTCCGCATAGCGGCAAGGGCCTGCCGCCGCAACCTTGGTGCCGCTAACGGCGGCGCACGATCTGGCCGGTGACCCAGGCGACCAGCCGGCGCGGCAGCAGACGCGGGGCAAGGGCCAGCAGCTTGTTGTCGACCCCGGGAATCACCAGCCGCCGCCCGGCCTTCATCCCCCGCCAGCCCGCCGCCGCCACCCGGTCCGAGGCCGCCATCGGCAGCCGTTGCAGCAGGCTCTGCCCCTCGCTTCCGGCGGCGCGGAAAAATCCCGTCCGCGTGCCCCCCGGACAAAGCGTCGTGACCGTGACCCCCATCACCGACAGTTCGGCCGCGACCGCCTCGGACAGGCTGAGGAGATGCGCCTTGGTGGCGTGATAGACCGCCATCCCCGGCCCCGGCACGAAGCCCGCGACCGAAGCGACGTTCAGGATCCGCCCGCGCCGACGGGCCGCCATCGCCACCGCCGCCTCCTTCATCAGCACCGTCGCCGACAGCACGTTGACCATGACGCTGGCATATTCGCGCGGCCATTCCGCCCGGTCGGCAAAGTTGCCCGCCGCGCCCAGACCCGCGTTGTTGACCAGAATGTCGATGTCGCGGCCGGCGCTGGCCACCTCCCACAAATGCTCGGCCTCGCCGTCGATCGACAGGTCGGCGGGCACCACCACGACCTCGACGCCATGGGCCGCGCGCAACTCGGCCGCAAGCGCCTCAAGCACCTCGGACCGGCGGGCCGAGATCACCAGGCCCAGCCCCTCGGCGGCGGCGAGGCGCGCAAAGTCGCGCCCCAGCCCGTCAGAGGCCCCGGTGATCAGCGCCCAGCCCAAGGCTCAGGCCATCAGCGCCGCGACGCCGGGCAGTTCCTTGCCCTCCATCCATTCCAGGAAAGCTCCGCCGGCGGTCGAGATGAAGGTGAACTTCTCGGCCGCCCCGGCGCCGTTCAGCGCCGCCACCGTGTCGCCACCGCCCGCGACCGAGATCAGCTGCCCGGCCTCGGTCAGCCGCGCGGCTTCGGCGGCCGCCGCATTGGTCGCCATGTCGAAGGGCGGGATCTCAAAGGCCCCCAGCGGGCCGTTCCAGATCAGCGTCGCGCATTGCCCCATGATCGCGGTCAGCCGAGCGACAGTTTCCGGCCCGGCATCCAGGATCATCGCGTCGGCGGGGCAGGCGCTCGCCACCAGGATCTCGCTGGCCGCGCCGGCCTTGAACTCGCGCGCCACCACCACATCCACCGGCAGGTGAATCTTGCAACCCGCGGCCTTGGCCTTCTCCAGGATCTCCGCCGCCGTCGCCGCCATGTCGCGCTCGGCCAGCGATTTACCGACCTCGATCCCCTGCGCCACCAGGAAGGTATTGGCCATGCCGCCACCGATCGCCAGGTGGTCGACGCGGGTCACCAGGTTGCCCAGCAGTTCCAGCTTGGTCGACACCTTGGCGCCGCCCACGACCGCAATCACCGGCCGCTTCGGCGTGCCAAGGGCCGCCTCCAGCGCGCGCAGTTCGGCCTCCATCAGCCGCCCCGCCGCCTTGGGCAACAGCCGCGCCAAGGCTTCGGTCGAGGCATGCGCCCGGTGCGCCGCCGAGAAGGCATCGTTCACATAGACATCGCCCAGGGCCGCCATCTCCGCCGCCAGCGCGGGGTCGTTCTTTTCCTCGCCGGGATGGAACCGGGTGTTTTCCAGCAGCACCACCTCGCCGGGGCCTGCCTTGGCGATGGCCTCGCGCGCCGGCGCCCCCACACAATCGGCGCCGAACACCACCTTGCGGCCAAGGCTTGCCTGCAGGGCAGGGGCCACGCGCTTCAGGCTCATCTCGGGCACCACCTTGCCCTTGGGCCGGTCGAAATGCGCCAGAAGCACCGGTTTGCCGCCACGCGCCACGATATCCTCGACCGTCGGGCGGATCTTGTCGATGCGCGTGGTGTCGGTGACCGCGTCGCCCTCCATCGGCACGTTGATGTCCACCCGCGTCAGCACGACCTTTCCGGCAAGCGCGATGTCGTCCAGCGTTTTCCAGGCCATGAGCAGTTCCCCTTTGTGCGGCGTTTCCCCTCTCTCGCAAAGGCAAAGCCCCCGCGTCAACCGATCACGCCCATTTGCCCTTCCCCTTGCGGCATCCCGCCGCTACTTTCCGCGCCGACCCAAGGAACCGGAGACAGACGGATGGCCGAGATCAAGGACCCCGAAAACACCATCATCATGACGCTGAAGGACGGCGAAGTGTTGATCGAGCTTTTGCCCAACGTGGCACCCAAGCATGTCGAGCGCATGAAGCAGCTTGCCCGCGACAAGGCTTATGACGGCGTCGCCTTCCACCGCGTGATCGAAGGCTTCATGGCACAGACCGGCGACGTGGAAAACGCCAACATGGACAGCCCCAGCTACAACCCGCGCCGGGCGGGCACGGGCGGGTCGAAATACCCCGACCTGCCGGCCGAGTTTTCCAAGGTGCCGCATGCGCGCGGGTCGCTGGGTGCGGCGCGGTCGCAGAACCCCAACAGCGCCAACAGCCAGTTCTTCATCAACTTCTCCGACAACTCCTTCCTGAACGGCCAGTACACCGTCTACGGCCAGGTCATCTCGGGGATGCAGTTCGTCGACAAGATCACGCGCGGCGAGCCGCCGGCGAACCCCGACCGCATGATCACCGTCCGGGTGGCCGCCGATGTTCAATAAGATCCTCGCCGCGGCCCTCCTGCTGGCCGGCCCCGCGCTGGCCGAGGGCGAACCCGACGGCGCCGGCCCGAACCTGGTGATCGAGGTCGCGGGCGCGGCCAACGGCACCGTGGTGATCGACCTCTTGCCCGACTACGCG
>JAGPCN010000117.1 GCA_018058035.1 Fuscovulum sp. | reverse complement strand
AATGCGGATCGTGCCCAGCGCGCCGAAGGCCAGTTCGGTTTCGGCGCCCGGTGCGATCAGGTCCAGCCACAGCCCGCCGACCAGCACGCCTTCGCGGAACACCAGCGCCTCGCCCGGCAGGATCGGTTCGTCGGCGTTGATGAAGCTGGCCATGACGAAGGCCTGGGTGTCCAGCCGCGGCACGGCCCGGGCCTCGACCTTGGGGGCGAAGGTCAGGGTATCCAGCGGCAACCGCAGGTCGGCCACGCCCGAGGCGACATCCACCTTGCGCGGATAGGTGTAGACCACGGTATCCCCCTCCAGCCCCGCACTGGCGGTCAGGGTCGGTGCGGGGGCGGCGACGGGTTCCGCCTCGGGGGCGGCGCCGGCGGCCATCCGGCTTTCCTCGCCCGCCATGTCATAGGCCATCACCTCTTCCTCGGGGGCGATGGCACGCAGTTCGGGCCACAGCTGCGACGGCGCGGCCTGTTCCGAGGGGCGCGAGGTCGACAGCGTCAGGTCGATGCCGGTCCAGTCCTCGCCCGAATACTGGGTAACCAGGACCGAGCGGTCCAGCGTCAGGCTGGCACTGCCCTGGCGCGTCAGGTCGACCTCGTAATACGGGCGCCAGCCGGCGCCGGAAATGTAGTGCGTGACGGTCATCACCGATTCGCCCGGCGCGGCGGCCTCGATCGCCACGGAAAGGGCGGTGTAGTTGGTGTCGCGCGTGGGCAGGGCGGCCAGCGCCTCGCGGGCCTTGGCCAGGTCTTCCTGCACGTCGGACAGCGCCTTTTGCGCCGGCCACAGATCGGCGCGGGCGGTGACGGCGGCCTGGCGCGCGGCCAGGGTTTCTGTGCCCACCATCTCGGCCATCGCCTTCAGCGTCTCGGGCGTGGCGGTTTCGGGAATGTCGCCCGACAGCGCGGCCAGGAACCCGGCACGGGCATTGGCGGCGTCGATCCGGGCCTGCACCGACTCGACCGCGGCAAAGGCATCGCGCTCGGCCGCTTCAAGCCTCTCGACCTCGGCCTTGGCGGCCTGTTGCTCGGGGGTCAGCGGGTCTTCACGCGGGGGCAGACGGTCGCTGCGCAAAGAAAAGGCGCCGAAGTCGATGCCTTCGGCTGCGGCCAGTTGCATCAGCCCCGCCTGGGTATCGGCCGGAAGGTCGGTGACCAGCAACTCGTGCGGCCCGGCCGAGGGGGCGGTAAAGCGCACCTCGCGGGTGATCCGGGCGCCTTCGGGATAGACGGTGACCGACAGGATGGTGCTTTCGGCGGGGATCGTGTCGGCCACCGCCGGCAGGGCGACAGAGGCAAGCAGCAGGGCAAGAAGCGGGCGCATGGCGGGGGCCTTTCGGGGCTTGGGTCCGGGGCCGAGTGTCTCATCCCGCCGGCCGCGGCCGCAAGGATGGAAAACCGGGCCAGGCGGCGCCCAAGGATGCCGCGCCGGCGCGCGTCAGTCGGCCAGGAAGGTCGCCGGATCGGGGCCGCAGCGGGCGCCTTCGTCCAGCGTGGCGATGGCGGCCATCTCGTCCTCGGTCAGGCTGAAGTCGAACAGCGCCAGGTTCTCGCGCAGGCCCGCCTCGCGGGTCGAGCGCGGGATGACGGCGGCACCGATCTGGATGTGCCAGCGCAGGATGACCTGGGCCGGCGTGCGCCCGCAGCGGGCGGCGGCGGCCTGGATCGGCGGCGCGGCAAAGCTGCGGCCCTGGCCAAGCGGCGTCCAGCTTTGGGTGACGATGCCATGGGCGGCGTGAAAGGCGCGCAGGTCGGGCTGCTGCAGGCGGGGGTTGATCTCGACCTGGTTCAGCACGGGGGTGACGCCGGTTTCGCCGATGATCCGGGTCAGATGCGGCTCCTGAAAGTTCGATACCCCGATCGACCGGGCGCGGCCTTCGTCGCGCAGGCGGATCAGGGCGCGCCAGCTGTCAAGGTAGAGGTCCAGCGTGGGGCAGGGCCAGTGGATCAGCAGCAGGTCCACATGCGACAGGCCCAGCCGGTTCAGGCTGGCCTCGGCGGCGCGGAGGGTGCGGTCGAACCCCTGCTCGGTGTTCCAGACCTTGGTGGTGACGAAGATGTCGTCCCGGGCCAGGCCGCTGTGCCGGATGCCTTCGCCCTGGCCCGCCTCGTTGCCGTAGATCGCGGCCCCGTCGACCAGCCGGTATCCCAGACGCAGTGCAGTAGCGGTGGTGGCGGCGGCGATCGCCGCCGGCACCTGCCAGAGGCCAAAGCCCAGTTGCGGCATCTGCCGGCCATCGTTCAGTGCAAGCAAGGGCTGGGTCATGGCAAGGTCTTTCCTGTCTTTGCGCCACAGCAAAGCGGCAGCGGGCGCAAAGCGCAAGACGGCTCAGGCGCGGGCCAGCGCCTGCGCCGCCAGACCGGGGCGCGGATGGCCCGGAAAGCCGGCGCGGAATCGGCGCACCAGGTCCAGATAGGGCGGGCCGACCAGGCTGGCCTTGGCAAGAGTGCGGCCGGTCATGCCGCAGACCAGCATCAACCCGCCCCCCGAAGGCACGAAGTGCGTGCCGCGCCGGGTCAGGGCATCCTGCATCGAGGACCAGTCGCGGGCTTCGGCCAGGGCCTCTGCGACGAGGAGACGAAGTCGAACGAGGAGCTGCTCGTCGATGACTTCGTCACTCCTCGCGCGGCGGGCCTCGTTGCGCTTGACCTCTAGCCGGACCAGGTCGCGCAGCACCGCCCCCGGCGTTTCGTCGCGGTCGCGGCACAGCGCGGCGAACCGCATCCACAGGGCATCGTCGCAATGAAAAAGGGTCTCGGCCATGCCGGGACCCTTCCAGATCAGCGTTAAGGAAAGGTTACCCCTTCTTCAGCACCCGGCTGCCCAGCAGTTCGGCGATCTGCACCGCGTTCAGCGCCGCGCCCTTGCGCAGGTTGTCGGAAACGCACCACAGGTTCAGCCCGTTCTCGATGGTCGAATCCTGCCGCACGCGGCTGACATAGGTCGCGAACTCACCCACGCATTCGATGGGGGTGATGTAGCCACCGGCCTCGCGCTTGTCGACCAGCATGATACCAGGGGCCTCGCGCAGGATGTCCTGCGCCTCCTGCCAATCCAGGAAATCCTCGGTCTCGATGTTGATCGCCTCGCTGTGGCCGACGAACACCGGCACCCGCACGCAGGTCGCGGTGACCTTGATTTTCGGATCAAGGATCTTCTTCGTTTCGGCCACCATCTTCCATTCTTCCTTGGTCTCGCCAGAGTCCAGGAAGACGTCGATATGCGGGATCACGTTGAAGGCGATCTGCTTGGAGAACTTCTTCGGCGGCACTTCCTGCACCGGGTTGTAGACCGCCTTGGTCTGATCCCACAGCTCGTCCATGCCTTCCTTGCCGGCGCCGGAGACCGACTGGTAGGTCGAGACCACCACCCGCTTGATCCTTGCCCGGTCATGCAACGGCTTCAGCGCCACCACCATCTGCGCGGTCGAGCAGTTGGGGTTGGCGATGATGTTGCGCTTGGCATAGCCCAGGATCGCGTCGGCGTTCACCTCGGGCACGATCAGCGGGATCTCGGGGTCGTAGCGGTAGAGCGACGAGTTGTCGATCACCACGCAGCCCGCCGCGGCGGCCTTGGGCGCATAGACCTTCGTCGCCTCGGAGCCCACGGCGAAAAGCGCGATGTCCCAGCCGGTGAAGTCGAAGGTGTCCAGGTCCTTGGTCTTGATGGTCTTGTCGCCAAAGCTGACTTCGGTGCCCAGAGATTTGCGCGACGCCAGCGCGGCAATCTCGTCCACCGGGAACTCGCGCTCGGCGAGGATGTTCAGCATTTCGCGGCCCACGTTGCCCGTGGCACCCGCGACGACGACCTTGTAGCCCATCGGGGTTCTCCATATCCGTCCCCCAGGCGGGGACGCGGCCCCTTAGCGCAAAGGGCCGGGCGGGGAAAGGGCGGAATCGGCGCGCACGGTCAGTCGGTCCGGTCCTGTGACAAAAGATAGGCGCAAAGGCCAAGCGCCAGCGCGATGGCGAAAAAGCCGAAGACGGCGGCATAGGGCGCGGCGGGGTCCATCGCCGCCGGCGTGGCGGCATGCAGGCGGCCGGTCACCAGCTGTGCCAGCCCGACCGAGGCGATGCCGAACAGGTTGACCAGCGTCACCCCCCGCCCCATCAGATGCGCCGGAAAGAACGCCCGGGCATGGGCGACGACGATCGGAAAGGTGGCGCCAAAGAACCCGACGCCGGCCAGGAACAGCATCGACATCCCCGTCGAGCGCGCCGGGGCCAGCCACAGCGCGACCAGACAGGCCAGAAGCGCCGCATTGCCGGCAAAGATCACCCATTTCCGCGTGCCCAACCAGCGATCCAGCGGCCCATAGGCAAAGCTGCCCGCCACCATCGCCAGCCCCATCCACAGTCCGGCCTGGCCGATCTGCGGCTGGTCATAACCCCAGACGTCCTTGAAATACGGGCCCAGCCACAGCCCTCGCAACCCCGCGGCCGGGGCGTAGCAGACGAACATCATCAGAAGGATCGGCCAGATCGCGGGGATCCGCAGCAGCGTCAGCACGCTGCCCTTGGGCCCCTGCGGCGCCGGCGCCGGGTCGCGCACCAGGGCGGCGACGGCCAGCGCGGCGGCAGCGGTGACCGCGGCCAGCGCCCAGACCGTGCCGCGCCAGCCAAAGGCCTCGGCCGCGGTCGTCAGCGGCAGCGAGGCGGCGATGTTGCCCAAGGACCCGATGCCGATGGTCATCCCCGCCAGCGTGCCGAAGACGGCCGGCGAATATTGCCGCGCAAAGATGAAATAGGCCGCCATCAGCACCGGCGCGCAGCCGACGCCGATCAGCGCCATCGCCAGCGTCAGCGTGCCCGGCCCGCTGGCGGTGGCGAACAGCGCGGCCCCCAGGGCGCCGACGGCCAGGCAGGCGGCGGTGGTCAGCCGCGGGCCGATGCGGTCCAGCGCCGCCCCGATCGGCAGCTGCATCAGCGCAAAGGCCAGGAACCAGGCGCCGCTGGCCGCCGCCAGGTCCTCTTTCGAGGCGCCGAGGTCGGATTCCAGCACCGGCGTCAGGACGCCCAGGAAGGCGCGGTAGAACTGGCTGAGCACATAGCCCAGGATCAGGGTGGCGATGCCGGCGCGCATGGGTCTCTCCTGTCGTCGCGCCCCTTGTTGCAAGGTGCCGCGGCAGGGGCAAGGGAGGCCGCGCTTGCGGGGCGGGCCGGAAAGGCGTCAGATGGCGGCACTTGCCGAACGGAGGTTGCGATGCGCCCATGCCTGCCCCTTCTTGCCCTGGCGGCGCTGGCCCTGCCCGCGGGGGCCAACGACGGCTTTGGCGGGCTGTCGGCCACCGGCCTGACCTTTGGCCAGACCGAGGCGGTGGCGATGGTCTCGGAAGACCTGTCCATCGGCATCGACCGGATTTCGGTCGACTACGTCTTTCGCAACACCACCGGCCAGGACGTGACCGGAGAGGTGATCTTTCCGCTGCCGCCGATCTCGGTCTGGGCGCAGTGGGAATCGATGATGAACCTGCCCGAGGACGTGACGCGCGAAAACCTGGTGGGCTTTACTGCCACGGTCGACGGCCAGCCGGTTCCGGTGCGGATCGACCGGGTCGCGGTGATCGAAGCGCCGTATGAGGAAGGCCGCCCGCTGTCGGCCCAATACGACACGCCGGGCAGTGACGTGACCGCCGATCTGGCGCGCTTTGGCCTGCCCCTGACGCTGGACGTCGAGGCCGTGCGCACGGCCCTGCTGGCGCTGCCACCCGCGGTAAGGGCCAGGGTGCAGGCGGCCGGGCTGGCGGAGTACTACGGCACCGAAGGATCGGCGACCGAGCCGCTGGAGGTCTGGGCGCAATGGTCCATCGTCTGGCGCTATCACTGGACCCAGACCTTTCCCGCCGGGCAGGAGCTGCGGATCAGCCATGAATATCAGAACCTTCCGCCGGGCGGGCTGTTCTACTGGTCCGACCCGCCCGAGGAATACCAGGCCTATCTGGCCGACCAGTACTGCATCGACCATGGCACCTCGAAGGCCATCGCCAAGGCGCTGAAGAACCCCGAGGGCGATGAGTACGGCAACTATGGCACGGCCTTCAACATCGCCTACGTCCTGCGCACGGCGAACAGCTGGGCCGGCCCGATCGGCAGGTTCCGCCTGACGCTGGACAAGGGCGATCCGGGCAACGTGATCTCGCTGTGCGCCGAGGGGGTGCGGAAGACCGGGCCGACGACCTTCGTGATCGAGAAGACCGATTATGTTCCCGACCGCGACCTGGAAATCCTGGTCGTGCAGCCGGTGGCGCGGGAATAGTCAGTCCAGCGGGGCCGCGCCACCCTCGGCCCGCCGCTTCCCATGTCCCGTGGTTCGACAGGTCGGCCAGCGGCGGCGTGTAGAAGGCCTGCTCATAGCGCGCCATGGTATGAGCGGCGGCAAGGAAATGCCCGCCGGGCAGCACCTCGGCCAGGCCCATGTCCAGGGGCGTCGGCGCACAGATGTCGGCCAGGGTTTGCAGCGCCTCGATGTCGGCGATGGACTTTTCGGAGCCGAAGATCAGGTCGGTTGCGCCACCAGTGGGCGTTCGCGCACCGGCAGATGCACCAGCGCCGAAAAGGCCCCGACACCGACGCCGATCCACCAGACCAGGGTGTAATCGCCGTTCAGATCATACATCTTGCCACCCAGCCAGACCCCCAGGAAGCCGCCGATCTGGTGCGACAGGAACACGAAACCATACAGCGTGCCCATGTAGCGGATGCCGTAGATATGCGCGACCAGGCCGCTGGTCAGCGGCACGGTGGCCAGCCACAACGCCCCCATGACCGCCGAGAACACCAGCACAGAGGTCGGCGTGATCGGCAACAGGATGAACACCGCGGCTGCCACGGTGCGGCCCAGGTAGATGCCGGCCAGCAGGTATTTCTTGGTATAGCGCTTGCCCAGCCAGCCCGCAGTCAGGGTGCCGGCGATGTTGAAAAACCCGATCGTGGCGATCGACAGCGCGCCAAGCGCCGAGGTGGTGGTGATGCCGATCGCCGACAGCATGCCGCCCGGGTCGATCGGGCCGCAGAGTTCCGTCACGAAGGCGGGGAAGTGGGCGGTGATGAAGGCCAGCTGGTAGCCGCAGGAGAAAAAGCCCAGGAAGATCAGCGTATAGGAGGGGTCGCGGATCGCCTTGACCAGGACCTGGCCCATGGTTTCCTCAAGCTCGGCCCGGGTGGCCAGCTTGGGCGAGCGGATGAAGGGCAGGGCGAAGAGGGTGCAGAGGATCACCGCGGCGAAGACCACGAAGACCGAGGGCCAGGCCATGAACTGCAGCAAGGCCTCGGCGAAGGGGGCGCCGATCACCTGCCCCGCCGACCCGGCGGCGGTGCCGATGCCAAGCGCCATCGAGCGGTTTTCCGGCGCGGCGGCGCGGCCGACGATGGCCAGGATCACGCCAAAGCCGGTGCCCGCGATGCCGAAGCCCACCAGGATTTCCAGAAGCTGCATCTGGCCGGGGGTAACGGCGTAAGAGGACAGCACAAGCCCCAGGGCGTAAAGCAACGCCCCCGCCACGATCGCCTTGCGATCGCCGAAGCGCTCGGCGACCATGCCGAACAGCGGCTGGCCGATGCCCCAGGCCAGGTTCTGGATGGCGATGGCCAGCGAGAACTCGGCCCGCGCCCAGCCGAAGCCTTCGGCGATGGGAATCTGGAACACCCCGAACGACGCCCGGATGGCGAAGCCGATCATCAGGACGATGGACCCGGCGATCAGGACGGGGGTGAACAGGGGGGCCTTGGACGGCATCTGGGTCTCCTGCCGCGCGGCGCACGAATTTTCGACGAAAATTCGGGGCGCGCGCGCCGGGGGGGCGTTGTCGGCGGAACGTGCGCCGGTCTGGGGCCGAGGTCAAATGCCGAATTGTGATGCGGACAATCCTGCCGGCTGATGCATGGCTGCGCCAATGGCCCGGTTTCGCCGCCGCCCCGCTTCTGCGGCGCGGGCTTTGCGGCTAAGGGTCGGCCAAACGGGGCAGGAGGGGCGGATGCGGGACTGGTGGAAGGGTGCGGTGACCTATCAGGTCTATCCCCGGTCGTTCCAGGACAGCGATGGCGACGGGATCGGCGACCTGCCGGGCATCGCGACGCGGCTGCCCTACCTGGCCGGCCTGGGGGTGGACTGCGTCTGGCTGTCGCCGTTCTTTCGCAGCCCGATGAAGGACATGGGCTATGACGTCAGCGACTACTGCGACGTCGACCCGGTCTTTGGCTCGCTGTCGGATTTCGACGCGCTGGTGGCCCGCGCGCATGACCTGGGGCTGAAGGTGATCATCGACCAGGTGCTGTCGCATTCCTCCGACGCGCATCCGTTCTTTGCCGAAAGCCGCGCCAGCCGGACGGGCGAGAAGGCCGACTGGTACGTCTGGGCCGATCCGCGCCATGACGGCACGCCGCCCAACAACTGGCTGTCGGTCTTTGGCGGCAGCGCCTGGACCTGGGATGCCCGGCGCCACCAGTACTATCTGCACAACTTCCTGACCTCGCAGCCCGACTTCAACTACCACAACCCCGCGGTGCAGGACTGGGCGCTGTCGGTGCTGCGGTTCTGGCTGGACCGCGGCGTGGACGGGTTCCGCTTTGACACAGTCAACTACTTCTTCCACGACAAGCTCTTGCGCGACAACCCGGCCGACTACCGCGAAAAGGACCGGCCCGAGGCCAACCCCTATGGCATGCAGTACCACCTGTTCGACAAGAACCGCCCCGAGAACCTGACGTGGATGGAGCGCATCCGCGGCGTGCTGGACGACTACGGCGCGGCGGCGGTGGGCGAGATGGGCGAGGCGCATCACGCCATCCGGATGATGGGCGAGTATACCGCGCCGGGCCGGCTGCAGCAGTGCTACAGCTTCGAGATGCTGGGCGACGACTACGCGGCCGGCTTCTTCCGCGACCGCATCCAGGGGTTCTTCGATGAGGCGCCGCAGGGCTGGCCGATGTGGGCGTTCTCCAACCATGACGTGCGGCGCCACGCCGGGCGGTGGGCGGCGCATGGCGCCAGCGTCGAGGCGGTGGCGAAACAGGCGGCCTCGCTCTTGCTGGCGCTGGAGGGGTCGGTCTGCCTGTGGCAGGGCGAGGAACTGGGCCAGACCGACACCGAGCTGTCGTTCGAGGAACTGACCGACCCGCAGGGCATCGCCTTCTGGCCGGCGCCGGTGGGGCGCGACGGCACCCGCACGCCGATGGTCTGGGACGCTACGCCGAACGGCGGGTTCACCACGGGCACGCCCTGGCTGCCGGTGAAGCCGCCGCAACTGGCGCGCAACGTGGCGGGCCAGGCCGGCGTGCCGGGATCGGTGTTGGAGCATTACCGGGCGATGCTGGCCTTTCGCCGCGGCTCGGCGGCGCTGCGTAGCGGACGGACGCGGTTCCTGGACTTGCCCGAGCCGCTTCTGGGGTTCCTGCGGGGCGAAGGGGAGGGCGCGCTGCTGTGCCTGTTGAACCTGTCGGCACAGGCCGTTGCGGTGACGGTATCGGGCGCTGCGGGGCCGGTCGGGCCGGTGCTGGCGGCGAAGACGGCAGCGCAGTCGGTCCGGCTGGGGCCGAATGCGGCGCTGTTCCTAGGGGCGACGTCCGATACAAGGGTGAGCCTGGCCTGAGCGGCTCCTCGTTCGACTTCGTCTCCTCCTCGCGCCTGCGACGAGAAGACGAAGTCGAACGAGGAGCGGTCATAAAAGGACGCAGGGTTCCGGCAAGCCCTGCGCCACCACGGCCACCGCAAAGGTCTTGCCCGCATCGGGGCAGGCGGCCAGGGCTGCGGCGTCCATTCCCTGGCGAGCCGTGGTGACATACAGCGTCGACAGCCCCGGGCCACCGAAGGCCGGGCACGAGGAATGCGGCGCACCCACCGGCACAGCGCGGAGGAAGCGCCCGTCCGGCCCGTAGGCCGCCACCCGCCCCGCACCCCATTGCGCCAGCCACAGCACGCCCTCGGCATCGGTCACCGCGCCATCGGGGAAAAGCCCCTCGGCCCGCAGATCCAGGAACACCTCGGGCACCGCGGCAGGCCAGCCTTCGGCATCCAGCGCGACCCGCATCACCTGCTGGGTCACCGTGTCGGTGAAATGGGCCTGGCCCCCGTCGGGGGAAAAGCAGATCGCGTTCGGAATGGTCAGGCCGGGGAACAGGCAGCGCACCTCGCCCCGGTACCAGCGCCAGATCGCGCCCAGGCCGGGGTCATTCTCGCCCCGCTTGCCCATCGTGCCCCACCAGAAGCCGCCCTGGCGGTCGGCCCGGCCATCGTTCGACCGGGTGGCGGGCTGGCCCGCCGCCACCTCGGCCAGCCGGTCCTGCGCGCCCGTCGCCAGGTTCACCCGCCAAAGACCGCTTTCACCGGCCACCACGGCGCGGTCGTGGGCCACCCATCCCATGGCCGAGACCATCTCGGGGAACACCATCGCGCCGCCTGGCCACAGCAGGCGGCAATTCAGGATGTCGAACCAGAACAGCTGCTGGCGCAAGGGGTGCCACAGCACCCCTTCGCCCAGATCGCAGGCGCGATCGTCGAAGATCATCGCGCGGCTTCCCAGGCTGCGACGATGCCGCGGGCGCGGGTCGCGACCTCGGCCGCGGTCAGGCCCGGGGTGTAAAGCGCGGTGCCGATGCCGAAGCCGTCGGCGCCCGCCGCGATCCAGGCGGCAAAGTTCGCCGGCCCCGCCCCGCCGACGGCATAGACCGGGCAGGACCGGGGCAGCACGGCGCGCATCGCCTTCAGCCCCTCGGGGCCGATCAGGCTGCCCGGAAACAGCTTCAGCCCCGTGGCCCCGGCGCGCAGCGCGGCAAAGCATTCGGTCGGCGTCATCACCCCCGGCCAGCTTTCCAGCCCCAGGCGCCGGGTCTCGGCGATCACCTCGGGGTTGGCGTCGGGCGAGACGACCAGGGTTCCGCCCGCCTCGGCCACCTCGCGCACGTCCTGCGCGGTCAGCACCGTGCCGGCGCCGATCTGGGCGTGGTTGCCGAAGGCCCGCGCCATGGCGGCGATCGAGGTCATCGGATGCGGCGAGTTCAGCGGCACCTCGATCCGTGAGATGCCGGCGCCGATCAGCGCCTCGGCCACCGGCAGGGCATCGGCGGGGGTCAGGCCGCGCAGGATGGCGATCAGCGGACGGTGGGTCATGCGGGCAGCCCCGGCAGAAGGGTGGACAGGCCCGCCAGCGTGCAGCCGGCGGCGGGCAGGGTTTCGGTCGGAACGCCCTGCGCGGCCAGCGCCCGGGCATAGGTGGCGCAAAGCGCCGGAGAGCCGATCAGCAGCACCCGCTGGCCCAGCCACCAGGGCCGGGTGGCCGCCAACTCCATCCCGATCAGCAGGCCGGACAGACGGCCGCGCGCGGACGCCGGCGACAGTCCGGACAAGAGGCTTTCGGCGCGGATCGAGAACAGCCGCGCCGCCACCCGCTCGGGGCGTGACAGCGCATCCGACAGCGCTTCGTCGAAGGCGGCGTCGTCACTGGCCTCGCCGGCCAGCGAGTGGCGCAGCACCGACTGGCGGGACAGCAGCGCGAACAGTTCCCCGGTCATGCAGGTCTGGAAACCGGTCACTTCCTCGGCGCTGACGCGGGCCCATTTGGAATGGGTGCCCGGCAGGCACATGACGCCGTCAAAGCCGGGATGCAGCGCCATGGCGCCGGCGATCTGGGTTTCCTCGCCGCGCATCACGTCGGCAGGGCGGGCCTGCGACAGGCCGGGGGCGATCCAGACCGCAAGCCGCGGGTCGCGCGTCGGCGCACGGGTCAACCCGCCGGGGGAAAGCGGCGGACAGGGAGTGGCGCGATAGGCCGCCTCGGTCCAGCCCTGCCGGGCGCCGACCATGC
Source organism: Fuscovulum sp. (assembly GCA_018058035.1). Lineage (GTDB taxonomy): Bacteria > Pseudomonadota > Alphaproteobacteria > Rhodobacterales > Rhodobacteraceae > Pseudogemmobacter. The sequence continues at coordinate 93 of JAGPCN010000117.1, read as the reverse complement.
CGGCGGCCAGAACGGGCGTCACGCCGGCGCCCAGCCAGGGACCGACAAGGCGCAGCAAGGCAGGTTCGAAGGCATCCGGGGCAAGACTGCCCA
>JAGPCN010000346.1 GCA_018058035.1 Fuscovulum sp. | reverse complement strand
GCAAAGCGGAGAGACGGATGCGGACGCCCGCCGACTGTACCACCATGGCCCATATCCGGGCCGAAATCGACCGGCTGGACGAAGACCTCGTCCGGCTTTTCGCCGAACGGGCGGGCTATATCGACCGCGCGGCCGAGATCAAGGCGCAAGAGGATCTGCCGGCCCGGATCGACGGTCGCGTCGAACAGGTGGTGCAGAACGTCCGCCGCCACGCCTCGGTCTACGGTCTGCCGCCCGACCTGGTGGAAAAGCTGTGGCGGCGGCTGATCGACTGGTCCATCGCGCGCGAGGAAAGCCGCCTTGGGCCGGATTCATTGAGAAAAGGCTGACCGCGCCGATGACTGCCACCCTGATCGACGGCAAGGCCATCGCCTCTCGGATGCGCGACGAGACCCGGGCCGAGGCCGCGCGGCTGACGGCGCTCGGCTGGGCGCCGCGGCTGGTGTCGATCTCGGTCGGCGACGTCGCCGCGGCCGAACTTTACGTCCGCAACCAGCAGAAATCGGCCGAAGCTGCGGGTGTCGGCTTCGAGGCACGGAATTACCCCGACAGCATCAGCCTGGAACAGTTGCAGGGCGTGCTGGCCGGCCTGAACGCCGATCCGCGGGTGAACGGCATCATCATCCAGCGCCCCCTGCCCGCGCATATCCCGGTCAAGGCGCTGCAAAAGGCGGTGCATCCGATGAAGGACGTCGAGGGGATGCACCCCTCAAGCATCGGCAACATCGTCTACAACGATCTGACACTTGGCCCCTGCACCGCCGTCGCGGCGGTCGAAATCCTCAAGACGCTGCCCTTGAAGATGGAGGGGCTGGACGTCTGCGTGATTGGGCATTCCGAGATCGTCGGCAAACCGATCGCCTTTTTGATGATGGGCCTGGGGGCCACGGTGACGGTCTGCCACCACATGACGCGGCAGGTCGCGGTGCATTCGCGCGCGGCCGATGCGGTCTTCGTGGCGGTGGGCAAGCCCGGCCTGGTGCGCGGCGAGATGCTGAAACCGGGGGCCGCGCTGATCGACATCGGCATCAACCGGGTCGACGGCAAGACCGTGGGAGACGCCGACTTCGCCAGTTGCAAGGACGTGGCGGGCTGGATCACTCCGGTTCCGGGCGGTGTCGGCCCGGTGACGGTGGCGATACTGATGAAGAACGCAGTGCTGGCGACGGCGATGCAGATGGACCATTACCGCACGGCCTTTGCGGCGGCGGTTTGAACGGAGGGTACGGGATGACGGCCAAGGTGATCGACGGCAAGGCCTTTGCGGCGAATGTGCGCGCCCAGGTGGCGGCGCATGTGGCGCGGCTGAAGGAAGAAAACGGCATCCAGCCCGGCCTGGCCGTGGTTCTGGTGGGCGAAGACCCGGCCAGCCAGGTCTATGTGCGCAACAAGCACGCCTCGACCGTCGAGGTCGGAATGGCCTCTTTCGAACATCGGCTGGCCGCAACCACCGGCGAGGCCGAGCTGCTGGCGCTGATCGACCAGCTGAACGCCGACCCGAAAGTTCACGGCATTCTCGTGCAGTTGCCGCTGCCGGCTCATCTGAATTCCGAACTGGTGATCAACCGGATCGACCCGGCCAAGGACGTGGACGGATTCCACATTTCCAACGTCGGCCTTCTGGGCACCGGGCAAAAGAGCATGGTGCCCTGCACGCCCTTGGGCTGCCTGATGATGCTGCGCGACCATCACGGCAAGCTGGCGGGGCTGAACGCGGTCGTGGTTGGCCGCAGCAACATCGTCGGCAAGCCGATGGCGCAACTGCTGCTGGGTGACAGCTGCACGGTGACGATTGCGCACAGCCGCACCAAGGATCTGGCCGAGGTCTGCAAACGCGCCGATATCCTGGTGGCGGCGGTGGGCCGGCCCGAGATGATCACCGGCGACATGGTGCGCCCCGGCGCCACCGTGATCGACGTGGGCATCAACCGGATCGAACGCGACGGCAAGGCCAAGCTGGTGGGCGATGTGCATTACGAAAGCGCCGCCAAGGTTGCCGGCGCGATCACCCCGGTTCCGGGCGGTGTGGGGCCGATGACCATCGCCTGCCTGCTGGCGAACACCCTGACCGCCTGCTGCCGCGCCAACGGCCTGGCGGAACCCGAGGGACTGACGGCCTGATCCGTAGGATGGGCAATATTGCCCATCCTACCTAGCCGCGCGCGGGAATCGCCAGCGCGCGGCGCCCGGTCAGCACGGCCAGGGCATCGGGCCGCAGAAAGCCGAACGCCGGGTCGGTGGCCCACAGCCCGCCGGTATAGACCCCGTAGGCGGGCAGGATGATCCGGTCGGCATCGGCCAGGAAACAGGGCCGCGCCTGCCCGGCCAGCCGCGCCTTGGGGTGGAAGTGCCCTGAAACTTCAAGCGTTTGCGACGGGTCCGCGATGTGGCGAAAGGTCAGCCCGCCGACCTGCGCCTGCGCCCGGTGGGTGCCGCCCAGCCGCAGCGGCCCGGGGTCGTGGTTGCCCTCGATCCAGGTCCAGTCGCGCCCCGCCATCAGCCGGGCCAGCCACAGCGCATCGGCTTCGTCCAGGTCCTCGCCCGCGGCCAGGTCGTCGAAACTGTCGCCCAGGCAGATCACCGACCGTGGCGCCACGCGGGCGATGTCGGCATCCAGCTTTTCCAGCGTGGCACGGGTTTCATAGGGCGGCAGCAGCGCGCCGCCGCGGCGGGCCAGCCGGGCCGACTTGCCCAGGTGCAGGTCGCTGACGACCAGCAGCCCGGCCTCGGGCCAGTGCAGCGCGCCCGAGGCCAGCGCGTGCAGCCGGGCCGGCCCCAGGGTCAGCGGGTAATGCATGATCTAGACAAGTCCGGCCGCCTCCATCAGCGCCTGCGCCGCCTTTTCTGCCAGTTTTTCGCGCCCCTGACCATGGATCGGCACCTTGCCCGGTTCCAGGAACAGCGGCGCGGCCAGCGGCGTCACGCGGTCCAGCCGGCGCAGGTCGATCCGTCCCTGGACGCGCGCCAGCATGCCGTCGATGCGGGAAAAGTCGATCAGCCCGCGCATCGCCTCTTCGCGGGTGATCTGCAACAGCAGATGGTCGGGATCGTGGCGGCGCAGCGTGTCGTAAAGGATGTCCGAGGAAAACGTCGCCTGCCGCCCGGTCTTGCGGCGGCCCTGGTGGCTGCGCTCGATCAGGCCGGCGACGATGGCGACGGTGCGGAAGGTGCGCTTCATCAGCGCGTTGCCGTTCAGCCAGTTGTCCAGACCCGCACGCAGGGTTTCGGGCGCGAACAGTGGCCCCGGATCGGTCACCGGGCGCAGGCCCCAGACCAGCGTCGCATAATCGGTCGCGACAAAGCCCAGCGGATCAAGGCCCAGGTCCTCCATCTGCTTGGTCACCAGCAGGCCCAGCGTCTGCTGGGAGTTGCGGCCGGCAAAGCCGTAGATGCACAGGTGTTCGCGGC
>JAGPCN010000116.1 GCA_018058035.1 Fuscovulum sp. | reverse complement strand
CATCAGCCCGGGCAGGGTGGCCGGCGCCGCCAGATCGCCCTGGACGGTCGAGGTCATCTGGTGGACCGTCGCGTAATGCTCGATCGCATAAAGGGCGGGCACCCTGACCGTGCCGACCCGGGCCAGCCGCGAGATGTCGTTGCGCAACAGGTCGACGATCATCAGGTTCTCGGCCCGGTCCTTGACCGAGGCCTGCAGCGCGGACGCCAGCGCCGCATCGCGGGCGGGGTCGGGGTCGCGCGGGGCGGTGCCCTTCATCGGCCGCGCCTCGATGCGGCCGCCCCTGACCCGGAAGAACAGCTCGGGGCTGCGCGACACGATCACCGGCCCGGCGCCAAGGTCGACAAAGGCGCCGTGGCCCACCGCGCCGGTGCGGCGGAAGGCGCCGTACAGGCCCAGCGGAGTGCCCGACACCAGCCGTGCCGCCATCGGGAAGGTCAGGTTGACCTGATAGCAGTCGCCGGCGGCGATATAGTTGAACACCCGCCGCGCCGCATGGCCATAGGCGCGGCGGCCCACCATCGGCTCGGGCGCGGTCATCCGGGTGGCGCGGCCCTCGTCGGCCGCTTGCGCCAGCGCCGCGGTGGCGTTGCTTGGGGCATCGTAGAGGCCGAACAGCGCCAGCGGCCCCGGCCGCCGCCGCGGCATCAGGCGTGTCAGCTTCGGCTCCAGCGCAAGGCCCGCCTCGTAGGCGACATAGCCCGCGACCCAGGCGCCGGCAGCGCGCGCCGCCTCGGCCCGCGCCAGCGCCGGCGCCACCTCGGCCGGCCGCCAGGCCGCAATCACCTGGCGCGGCGCCTGAAAAACCGCCGGGCCGCCCGATGGACCATGTTCCAGAAGGATCACCGCACGCGCCCCCAAATCCTTGCCTCCAGATAGGCCGATCCCGCCCCCCGCGCCAAGGCCTTTCCCGACTCTGCCTGCCCGCTTTGCGACCCGCCGTTTGCCCCTTGCGCCCAAGCGGGTCCTGTCTATAAACCCCGACAATTTGCCGGTCCGCACCCCGCCGAAATGGAGAATCCGATGCCGAGAAGAACCGACATCCAGTCGATCATGATCATCGGTGCGGGGCCCATCGTCATCGGCCAGGCCTGCGAATTCGACTACTCGGGCGCCCAGGCCTGCAAGGCGCTGCGCGAAGAGGGTTACCGGGTCGTCCTGGTGAACTCGAACCCCGCGACGATCATGACCGACCCGGGGCTGGCGGATGCCACCTACATCGAGCCGATCACGCCGGAAGTGGTGGCGAAGATCATCGAGAAGGAACGCCCCGACGCGCTGTTGCCGACCATGGGCGGGCAGACCGGGCTGAACACCGCCTTGGCGCTGGCCGACATGGGCGTGTTGGAAAAGTTCAACGTCGAGCTGATCGGCGCCAAGCGCGATGCCATCGAAATGGCAGAAGATCGCAAGCTCTTCCGCGAGGCGATGGACCGGATCGGGCTGGAAAACCCCAAGGCCACCATCGTCGCCGCGCCCAAGCTGGCCAGTGGCAAGTACGACGTCGCCGCCGGCATCCGCCAGGCGATGGAGGCGCTGGAATACGTCGGCCTGCCCGCCATCATCCGCCCCGCCTTTACCCTGGGCGGCACCGGCGGCGGCGTCGCCTACAACCGCGACGACTATGAGGCGATCATCAAGTCGGGGCTTGAGGCCAGCCCGGTGGCGCAGGTGCTGGTCGACGAAAGCCTGCTGGGCTGGAAGGAATACGAGATGGAGGTGGTCCGCGACAAGGCGGACAACGCCATCATCGTCTGTTCCATCGAGAACGTCGATCCGATGGGCGTCCACACCGGCGATTCCATCACCGTGGCGCCCGCGCTGACCCTGACCGACAAGGAATACCAGATCATGCGCAACGGCTCCATCGCCGTGCTGCGCGAGATCGGGGTGGAAACCGGCGGCTCCAACGTGCAATGGGCGATCAACCCCGCCGATGGCCGCATGGTGGTGATCGAGATGAACCCGCGGGTGTCGCGGTCCTCGGCGCTGGCCTCCAAGGCCACCGGCTTCCCGATTGCCAAGATCGCTGCCAAACTCGCCATCGGCTACACGCTGGACGAGTTGGACAACGACATCACCAAGGTCACGCCCGCCAGCTTCGAGCCCTCCATCGACTATGTCGTGACCAAGATCCCGCGCTTTGCCTTTGAGAAATTCCCGGGGTCGGAACCCAACCTGACCACCGCGATGAAATCGGTGGGCGAGGCCATGGCCATCGGCCGCACCATCCATGAATCGCTGCAAAAGGCGCTGGCCTCGCTGGAAACCGGCCTCACCGGCTTTGACGAAATCGCCATTCCGGGCGCGAATGATCCTGTGTCGGGCCGCGCCGCCGTGTCCAAGAAGCTGTCCGAAGTCACCCCCGACCGGCTACGCGTGATCGCCCAGGCCATGCGGCACGGCTTTTCCAACGACGACATCCAGGCGATCACCGCCTTTGACCCCTGGTTCCTGGCCCGCATCCGCGAGATCGTGGAAACCGAGGCGCGCATCCGCAAGGACGGCATGCCGGTCACGGCCGATGGCTTGCGCGCTCTGAAGATGATGGGCTTCACCGATGCCCGGCTGGCGAAACTGACCGGCCGGGACGAGGGCCAGGTCCGCCGCGCCCGCCAACGCCTCGGCGTCAAGGCCGTCTTCAAGCGCATCGATACCTGCGCCGCCGAGTTCGAGGCCCAGACCCCCTACATGTATTCCACCTACGAAGCCCCCGCGATGGGTGACGTGGAATGCGAAAGCCGCCCCACGGCGGCCAAAAAGGTTGTCATCCTGGGCGGCGGGCCGAACCGGATCGGGCAGGGGATCGAGTTCGACTATTGCTGCTGCCACGCCTGCTTTGCGCTGACCGCGGCGGGCTACGAGACCATCATGGTCAACTGCAACCCCGAGACCGTCAGCACCGACTACGACACCTCGGACCGCCTTTACTTCGAGCCGCTGACGCTGGAGCATGTCCTGGAAATCCTGCGGGTCGAGCAGGAGAACGGCACCCTTCACGGCGTCATCGTGCAGTTCGGCGGTCAGACGCCCCTGAAACTGGCCAACGCGCTGCACGAGGAAGGCATCCCGATCCTCGGCACCACGCCCGACGCCATCGACCTGGCCGAAGACCGCGAACGCTTCCAGCGCCTCCTGCACGACCTTGGCCTGAAGCAGCCGCACAACGGCACCGCCCGGTCGCGCGACGAGGCCTTTGCCGTGGCCAAGGACGTGGGCTACCCGTTGGTCATCCGCCCCAGCTTTGTCCTCGGCGGCCGCGCGATGGAAATCGTCCGCTCGGACGAACAGCTCGAACGTTATATCTCCACCGCCGTGCAGGTTTCGGGCGACAGCCCGGTCCTGCTGGACAGCTACCTCAGCGGCGCGGTCGAGGTCGACGTCGATGCGCTTTGCGACGGCAAGGCCGTCCACGTCGCCGGCATCATGGAACATATCGAGGAAGCCGGCGTCCATTCCGGCGACAGCGCCTGCTGCCTGCCACCGCATCACCTGTCGGCCGAAACCGTGGCCGAGTTGAAACGGCAGACCGAGGTGATGGCCCGCGCGCTGAACGTGGTCGGACTGATGAACGTGCAATTCGCCATCAAGGACGGGGTGATCTACGTTCTTGAGGTGAACCCCCGCGCCAGCCGCACGGTGCCCTTCGTCGCCAAGGCCACCGACAGCGCGATTGCCTCGATCGCCGCCCGCCTGATGGCCGGCGAGCCCTTGTCGACCTTCCCCGCCCGCGCGCCCTATCCGCAGGGTGTCGGCCCCGACAGCCCGCTGCCCTTGGCCGATCCGCTGACGCTGGCCGACCCGCAGACGCCCTGGTTCAGCGTCAAGGAGGCCGTGCTGCCCTTTGCCCGCTTCCCCGGCGTCGATCCGCTGTTGGGGCCGGAAATGCGCAGCACGGGCGAGGTGATGGGCTGGGACCGCAGCTTTGCGCTGGCCTTCCTCAAGGCGCAGATGGGCGCCGGCGTGACGCTGCCGGACGCTGGCCGCGCCTTTGTCTCGATCAAGGACATGGACAAGACCGAGACCTTCGCCGCCTCGATGCGCGACCTTGTGGCGATGGGCTTCCAGATCGTCGCCACCAAGGGCACTGCGCAATGGCTGGCCGGCCACGGCGTGCCGGCCGAACTGGTCGCCAAGGTCTACGAAGGCCGCCCGAACATCGTCGACCGCCTGAAGAACGACGAGATCGCCCTGGTGATGAACACCACCGAGGGCACCCAGGCGGTATCGGACAGCCGCGACATCCGCCGCGTCGCCCTGATGGACAAGATCCCCTACTTCACCACCGCCGCTGCCGCGATCGCCGTGGTCTCGGCGATGAAGGCGCGGGGCGAAGGCTACGGGGTGCGGACGCTGCAGGGGTGAGCGGTCAGAGACGGTCGATCGCGCCCGGATCAATCGCAAAGCGCGAGCAGACGCTCTTTTCGAACTCAAGGTCTTCCTTGATCGCCTTGTTGGTCGTGGCTTCGGCTTTTCTCCAAAGCCGCGCCGGCACCAGAGAGTGGTTCTTGGAAGTGTGCGAGTGAGCGACCTGCAATCGTTCGACCGCGCCTCTTTCGATCACCCCGGAGGCGAGGAGGATTTCGATCTCGCGCTTGATCTGAGTAAAGTCGGCACCCGCGCGTTTTGCCTCTGATTCCTTGATTTCTGGACGCAGGATGTATTGCAGGACAGTCGTCAGGACAATCACGAGGCCGGCGATGGCCGTCCAGAAATCGACATTGGCCAGCAGGCTGCTTTCCGTCGGGGTTGCCGTCGATGCCGCCTGCAAGACATCTGAAGAAAAGAACTTGTTGTTGGTCAGGAACAGAACGGCGATTGCCGAAAGAATATTGAAGACGGAAAGGGCGCTTCCGACCGAGGCGTGATATTCCGATGCCCTGTAATGGGCCCCGCCCGCCCGTATGGCACGCCTTCTCCAGACAAGCGCCAGGCTTGCTAGCTGTTGCTGCTGTTCGCCGGTCCTTGCGGTTTCGATCTTGGTGTCCATGATTTTCCGAATAAAAGCCGGCGCCATTAGTCTCCGGTTCCAAATAACGCGTCAAGATGCGTGTCGACGGGGCCAAATTCGACGTCATCCCGGATGACCGTTCGGCTGGCCCTGTTCCGGATTTCTCCAGCCGGCAAAGGAAGCCGATCCTGGCGCCTCTGTCCTTTCCTGCCAGTCGAAGGGGGGCCGTTCCCCCCCATCGGCGGAAAGCCGCGAGGGGGGTGGGGGGCGGGGGGTGCGACGGGGGCGTCGGGCGACTATCTTGCAGGGGCGCCACGTTCCGCGCCGTGCCGAGGATCCGACATGCCCGACCGTGCCACGATTGCCGCCTTCCGCTTCGGCTATGGCCTGCCGCAGGCCGGCGGAGAGCCAAGCCCCGAGGCGCTGCTGGCGCAGCTGACCGACCCCGATGCAGCGGCGGCGCGGTTTCCGGCCTATCATACCAGGGATGTGCTGGAGGTGATGGAGGCCCTGCGCGCCGCCCGCGTCCTGGCCAAGGAACAGCCCGAGACCAAGGCCGGCAAGAAGGCCGTGCGCCGCGCCGTCAAGCTGGGCAAGGCGCTGGCGCAGCGGGGCGCGCAGGCGATGATGGCGCGCGCGGTCGAGGGCGCGGGGCTGAGGGAGCGGATGGTGCAGTTCTGGGCCGATCACTTCACCGTGGTCGGCCGCAACCGGGCCGAACCGGCCTGGCCCACCGCGATGATCGAGGATGTGATCCGCCCCCATGTCGGCGGCCGTTTCGGCGACATGCTGGCGGCGGTGGCGACCCATCCGGCAATGCTGCTCTATCTGGACCAGGCGCAGTCGGTGGGGCCGAACTCGGCCCGCGGTGCGCGCCGCGACCGGGGCCTGAACGAGAACTACGCGCGCGAGCTGATGGAGCTGCACACGCTGGGGGTGGGCGCGGTCTATTCGCAGGACGACGTGCGCCAGCTGGCCGAGCTGCTGACCGGGCTGGCGGTGGACCCGGTCGAAGGCTTTGTCTTCGATGCGCGGCGGGTGGAGCCGGGGCCCGAGCGGGTGCTGGGACGCGACTATGCCGGCGACGGGATCGAGGCGATCCGCGCGGTGCTGGCCGACCTGGCCGCGCGCCCCGAGACGGCCGCCCACCTGGCGCACAAGCTGGCGGTGCATTTCGTGGCCGACACCCCTGACCCTGGCCTTGTCACGGCGATGGAGGCGGCCTTCCGCGACAGCGGCGGCGATCTGTCGGCGGTGACGGCGGCGCTGCTGGCCCATCCGGCCGCATGGGCCGAACCGGCCGCCAAGGCGCGCCAGCCGTTCGATTTCATCGTCGCCGCCCTGCGCGCCCTGGGCGTGCCGGGTGATGCCGTCGTGGCGATGGACGAGGCGCAGTTCCGCAACCTGCTGCTGAACCCGATGACCGAGATGGGGCAGACCTGGCAGGGCGCCCCCGGCCCCGACGGCTGGCCCGAGGAGATCGGCGCCTGGATCACGCCGCAAGGCATGGCCGCCCGCATCGCCTGGGCCATGGCGGTACCGGCGCGGCTGCGCCAGCCGTTGCCCGAGGCCGCCGCGATGGCCGGCGCCGCCTTGGGCGAACGGCTGAGCGGGCGGCTGACCTGGGCGATCGGCGCGGCCGAGAACCGGCGCGAGGCGGTGGGGCTGGTGCTGTCGTCGCCGGAATTCAACAGGAGGTAGGGGCATGAAGCGGCGGCATTTCCTGCGGGCCCTGGGCGGCGTTGCCTGCTCGGCGGCGGCGCATCCCTGGCTGACCTCGGTCACCTTCGCCGAAGGGGCGGCCCTGGGCGAGAACCGGCTGGTGGTGGTGATCCTGCGCGGCGCGATGGACGGGCTGGACGTGGTGCAGCCGCGCGGCGACAAGGGCTTTGCCGCGCTGCGCCCGACGCTGGCCGCCATGCCCGCGACCGCGCTGGACGACCGCTTTCACCTGCACGAGGCAGCCGCGGGCCTGATGCCGCTGTGGACGGCCGGAGAGCTGGCCTTTGCCCATGCCACCTCGACCCCCTACCGCGACAAGCGCAGCCATTTCGACGGCCAGGATCAGCTTGAGGCCGGAACCGGCCCCGATGTCGCGGCCTCGGCCACGCGCGACGGCTGGCTGAACCGGCTGTTGCAGGTGGTGCCGGGCACCACCGCCGACACCGCCTATGCGGTGGGCCGCGAGGGCATGCTGATCCTGTCGGGCGCGGCCCCGGCGCGCACCTGGGCGCCCGACCAGGACCTGGCACTGTCGGGGCAGGGGCGGCTGTTGATCGACCACGTCGCACATGACGACGATCTGTTCCGCGAGGCCGTGGCCGAGGCGCTGGCGCTGACCGAGGGGCAGGGCAGGACCGCGCCGGTCGGCGACGAGGTCGACGGCCTGGTCGACTTCACCGCCGAGCGGCTGCGCGGGGCGACGCGGGTCGCCAGCTTCTCGCTGACCGGCTGGGATACGCATCGCGGCCAGGCCAAGGCGATCCGCCGCCCGCTGGACCGGCTGCAGCGGGTGGTGCTGCGGATGAAAGAGCAGCTTGGACCCGGGGTCTGGGGCCGGACGGCGCTGCTGGCGATGACGGAGTTTGGCCGCACCGTGCGCGAGTACGGCTCGGCCGGAACCGACCACGGCACCGGCGGGGTGATGCTGGCGGCGGGCGGCGCGATCCGGGGCGGCCAGGTGCTGGGCCGCTGGCCGGGCCTGGGCGAGGGCGACCTTTACGCCGGGCGCGATCTGATGCCCACCACCGACGTGCGGGACTGGGCCGCCCAGGCGATGGCCGGACTTTACGGCCTGGATGCCGGCAGGCTGGAAGGCGGTATCTTTCCCGGCCTGCGGATGGAGGCGCCGCGCGGCCTGATCCTGTGACCTTGCAGGCGGCGCCGGGGCCGCATAGCCTTGGGCCTGGGGCCGCTTTGCGCCCCGGACCGGGCAGGGGGTTGGCCAAGTGGACGAGGCAAGACTGGGCGTCAAGGTCAAGGGCTGGAAGCCGCCGCCGCGCCCCGGGCACGACCCGCTGGAGGGTCGCCATGTGCGGCTGGAGCCGCTGAATGCCGACCAGCACGCCGCCGACCTGCACCGCGCCTTTGCCGGCCACGACGCGCTGTGGGACTACATGCCCTACGGCCCCTTTGCCTCGGCGGCGGCCTACCACCGCTGGGCAAAGGAACGCGAGGCGGGCGAGGACCCGCGCTTCTTCGTGCTGCGCGACCGTGCCGGCGGCCATTGCGGCGGCATCGCCAGCTACCTGCGCATAGCGCCCGAAGTGGGTTCGATCGAGGTCGGCCATATCTGCATCGCCCCCGAGATGCAGAAGGGCGTGGCGGCGACCGAGGCGATGTGGCTGATGATGGACTGGGCCTTCCGCGCCGGCTACCGTCGCTACGAATGGAAATGCAACGCGCTGAACCTTGCCTCGCGCCGGGCGGCGCAACGGCTGGGGTTCAGCTACGAGGGCGTGTTCCGCAATCACCTGGTGGTCAAGGGCCGCAACCGCGACACCGCCTGGTTCGCGGTGACCGACGGCGACTGGTCCGCCCTCCGCGAAGCCTTCCGCGCCTGGCTTGCCCCGTCCAATTTCGACGCGCAGGGCCGACAAAGGGAACACCTGTCGGACCTGACCCGCCTGACCCGCGTCAGTTCGGACCCCGCGCTCTGATCCTGAGGGCAGTGAGGCAATTGCCGCCTGACGGCGAAGTCTTTCCTCTCGTCGTCGGCAGTCGCCTCCTCCTCGGATGATGGGGGGCCAGCCCCCCAAACCCCCCGGGGTACTTGCACCGGACTGAAGGGGCATGGGCTTCATTCTGGCTCAAATACCCTGGGGAGCTCGAGGGGCAGGACCCCTCGTCAGGCGACATCGGCCATTCCGAGCAAACGTCAGCCCACACGAAAAAGGCTTGCGGCGGCAGCCGCGCAATTGCTTCACCGGCCGGGCTGGCATCCGGCGCCGCGGCGGCCTACCTTCCGCGCCGACATGCCCATGGGAGACCGCCATGCCCGCCCGCAACCAGGCTGCCCTCGATTTCCTGCTGACCCGCCGGTCGCGCCCGGCCAAGCTGTTTTCCGACCCCGTGCCCGATGCCGCCGCGCTGGACGAGATCCTGACTGCCGCACTCAGGGTGCCCGATCACGGCAAGCTGGAACCCTGGCGGCTGATCGTGGTCGAGCGTCCGGCCTTCGCCCGCCTGGCCGACCTGGCCGAGGCGCGGGCGCGCGAGTTGGGGGGCGAGCCCGAGAAGATCGCCAAGGGTCGCGGACAGTATGACCTGGGCCGGCTGGCGGTGGTCGTCGTCTCGTCGCCGAAGCCGGTCGAGAAGGTGCCAGAGATCGAGCAGCTTCTGTCCGCCGGTGCTCTGTGCCTCGGGTTGGTCAATGCCGCGACGGCCGCCGGTTGGGGCGCCTGCTGGCTGACCGGCTGGACCGCGCATGACCCTGAGTTCTGCGCCCACGCCTTCGGCACTGCGCCGCAGGAACGGGTGGCGGGCATCGTCCATATCGGCACCCCGCCCGAGGACGCCCCCGACCGCCCGCGCCCCGACCTGGCGCGCATCGTCAGCCGGGCCGCGCCGTGATCTTCGGCGATTTCCTGAAGGCACTGGCGCAACTGGGCGACCGGAGGTTCCTGCGGGTGCTGGCGATCGGGGTGGCGTTGTCTGTGGCCCTGCTGTTCGGCATCTATGCGCTGTTCCTTATGGCGATCCAGGCCCTGACGCCCGACATGGTGGAACTGCCGGTGATCGGTCCGGTCGGCGGCGTCCACAGCCTGCTGGGCCTGGCCTCGCTGGCCCTGATGCTGGTGCTGTCGGTGTTCCTGATGGTGCCGGTGGCGGGGGTCTTCGCCGGCCTGTTCCTGGACGACATCGCCGCCGCCGTCGAGGCGCGGCACTATCCCCATCTGCCGCCCGCGCGCCGTCTCGGCCTGGCCGAGGCCCTGGTCGAGACGCTGAACCTGACGGGGCTGATCGTCGCGCTGAACCTGCTGGCGCTGTTTCTGTTCGCCGTCACCGGGCCGGTCTACATCCTGCTGTTCTGGGCGCTGAATGGCGTGCTTCTGGGGCGCGAATACTTTACCCTCGTCGCGCAGCGCCGCCTGCCCAGCCCCGAGGTTGTGGCGCTGCGGCGGCGCAACCGTCTGGCGATCTGGGCGGCCGGAGTGCTGATGGCGGTGCCGCTGACGCTGCCGCTGGCCAATCTGGTCGTGCCGGTCCTGGGGGCGGCGACCTTCACCCATCTCTTTCACCGCCTGGCGGCGGCCGGGCGCTAGCCCTGGCCGTCCAGCTTGTGGAAATCCAGCCGGTCGAAGATGTCGATGTCTTCCAGGGTGATCACCCCCGACAGGATGACCCCGGCCACCGCGGCCCAGATCAGCGTCGCCCAAAGCGTGGCGATGCGGGCGCTGCGGCCGACATCTTCGGTCGCGGGCGCCCCCGGCGGGGTGCCGGGCATCACCTCTCCGGTATCGTCCTGCGGCCGGGTGCGCAGCTGCAAGACGACGTAGAAGGTCAGGAACCAGATCGTCGAGTACAGGACCAGGGCAGCGGTGATCGTCATGCCTGCTCCAGTTCGACCAGGCAGCCGTTGAAATCCTTGGGGTGCAGGAACAGCACGGGTTTGCCGTGGGCGCCGATCTTCGGCTCTCCCGCTCCCAGGACACGGGCGCCTTGTCCGCGCAGGCGGTCACGGGCGGCCAGGATGTCGTCGACCTCATAGCAGATGTGGTGGATGCCGCCCGAAGGGTTCTTGTCCAGGAAGCCCTGGATCGGGCTGCCCTCGCCCAGCGGATGCAAGAGCTCGATCTTGGTGTTCGGCAGCTCGATGAAGACCACGGTCACGCCGTGGTCGGGTTCGGCCTGCGGAGCGCCGACACGGGCGCCCAGGGTGTCGCGGTATTGTGCGGCGGCGGCCTCCAGGTCGGGCACGGCGATGGCCACATGGTTCAGGCGTCCGATCATCTTGGCGCTCCTTCGCGGCGGGGTGCGCCCGCCTTATGCGGTCCGTCGTGGCGGCGGGCAAGAGGCGGGGGCCGCCCAGGCCCCGACTGCTCTGATTTGCCGCAATCTTGCAGCGCGGCATTTACCCGCTCTTCACCCTGTCGGGCCTAGCCTCAGGCCATTCACCCCAGAGGGAGCGCTGCCATGCCCCGGATGCCCGACGCCATCGCCTTCGACCGACTGCCCCCGACCTTCGCCGACAGCCACCTGCCGCTGCAGGGCGTGACCGTGCTGGCGGTCGAAGACAGCCGATTCGCCTCGGACGCGCTGCGCCTGCTGTGCCAGCGCTCGGGCGGCCGGCTGCGCCGGGCCGAAACGCTTGAGGCCGCGCGCGCCCATCTGCGCGTCTACCGCCCCGACGTGGTCCTGATCGACCTCGGCCTGCCCGACGGGCGGGGCGAGGACCTGATCCGCCGTCTGGCCGCCTCCGGGCCGGGACGGCCGGCGCTGATCGGGATCAGTGGCGACCCCGACGGACGCGGCGCAGCGCTGGCTGCCGGCGCGGACGGGTTCCTGGACAAGCCACTGGCCGGGCTGCGCCCGTTCCAGGCCGCGATCCTGGCGCTGCTGCCCGGCCGCGACAGCGCCGACGCCCAGGCCGGGGGCGAAGTGACCGCCGATCCCCTGGCGCTGCACGATGACCTGGCCCAGGCGGCGGCGGCAGTGCAGGCCGGTCCCGGGCCGGCCGAACGCGTCTATCTGGCGGGCTTCCTCACAGGCCTGGCGCGGCAGACCCATGACAAGGCCCTGGGGGCGGCCAGTGCAGCCCTCGCCGACCAGCGCGAGGAACTGCAGACCCTGTCCCGACTTCTTGGCGACCGCCTGGCAGAAACCGCCCCATTTCGCCCGGGCGCCATCTGATCTCCGACGGAAATCGAACTGCCGCCTTGCGGCGAAGCCTTTCCTCTCGTCGTCGGCAGTCGCCTCCTCCTCGGCTGATGGGGGCATCCTGCCCCCAAACCCCCTGGGGGTACTTGCACCGGACTGAAGACAAAGCCCTTCATACTGGCCCATATAC
>JAGPCN010000345.1 GCA_018058035.1 Fuscovulum sp. | reverse complement strand
CACTGCCCATGGCGGACAACCGCCCGCCGTGGTCTACTTCAACAGCATGAAAACCGATCAGCAGGTCCAGGCAGTAGCTTAAATCATCCAGAAAACTGTCCAAAAGTTGGGGAGTAGCTCACTTCGACCCCGACCACGTGCCCTTCTACCACGAGAAGGCCACCCGCCTGCGCGAGCTCATCCTCTCAGGCCTCGCCTCCAACCTTTGACAAACCCCTAACGTTCACAAGCACCCATTGGAATCCCTTGCGCCCGCCTCCCTGCCCGCACGCGGGCAGCCTCAAGGCACCCGCTCGTTCAGCGGGTTCAGGCCGGCCGCGATCGAGGCCATCAGATAGGCCCGCTGCGCCGCCTCGGCCCGCGCCTTGGCGGATTCCAGGGCGTAGCTTTCCACCGCGACGGGCTGGGCCGAGACGGCCTCTTCCCGCGCGGCGCCCGAGGCGGGTGCCACCGCCTGAACGGTGATCGGCGGCGCGGCCTGTTCTGCGCGCGTGCCGTTCTGGGCGGCAGAGCCACCCTGGTTAGTGCCGGCCGAAGGCTGCGGCGATGTTCCCAACGTCTGCACCTGCGACCGGACGGCTGAGACAGGTCCCATGTCCGTCACCCTCGTCAAGGTGCCCCCACAGTTGCGATCATAGCAAAGACGCGCGCCGGTTTCGCCCGGAAAGCCCGCGGGATTTCGTTCAAATCCCCGGCGTCAGCAGGCGGCGGAACAGGGTGTCCAGAAAACCGCCGGCCTCGGCAAAGGGGTCGTGGCCCGGCCCCAGCACCATCCGCACCTGGGCGTCGAAGTCGGCATAATGCTGGGTCAGCGCCCAGATCGAGAAGATCAGGTGGACCGGGTCCACCCGCGCGATCCGCCCCGCCTCCATCCAGCCCGACAGCACGGCGGCCTTTTCGTCGACCAGGCGGCGCAGGTCGCCCTCGATCACCTCGCGCAGGCGGGGCGCGCCCTGGATGATCTCGCCCGCGAAGAGCCTGCTTTCGCGGGGAAAATCGCGCGCCAGGTCGAGCTTCCGGCGCACATAGGCCAGAACCTCGGCCACCGGCTCTCCACCCGGGTCCATCGCCTTCAAGGGGTCGAGCCATGTGTCCAGAAGCGCGGTCAGCAGCGCGCGGTGAACGGCCTCTTTCGAGGGGAAGTAATACAGCAGGTTGGGCTTGGACAGCCCCGCCACCTCGGCGATCTGGTCCAGCGTGGCGCCGCGGAAGCCGTGGGTAGAGAAGACCTCGAGCGCCGCGTCAAGGATGACTTCGCGGTTCTTCTGCTGGATGCGGCTGCGGGATGCGGCGGTCATGGGGCCTTCGTGTTCCTGGGCTGCCTATGTTCTGCACAATCGGCCCGCGATCAAGACCTTGCCGCCACCAGTGCCGCCATCCGCTGCAAGGCGCGCAACTCCAGCTCGGCCAGTTCGGCGCCGCCGACGGCGGGGCGGTTCACCACCAGCAGCAGCAGGGGATCGGGGCGGATCAGCAGGGCGTGGCTGGCCGCAAATCGGGTGAACAGCCAGTCCAGCTGCTCGCGGTCCTCGGGCGGCAGGGCGGCGCGGTGGGCGGCGGTGCGCAAGGGATCGGCCGCAAAGATCGCGCCCAGCCGGGGCAGGTCGAAATCGGCCAGGTCGGTGGCGGATAGCAGCGCCGCCGCCTCGACCCCGGCGCGGCGCTGCAGGTCCTCCAGGAAAGCGCGCGGGTCGTCGGCGGGGCCATGCGCCAGGTGGCGCAGCACGGTATCCGACCGCGCCTCGGCAGCCAGCGCGTGGGCCTCGATCGCGATGGCCAGCAAGAGAAGCGCACACAGGACAATGCCGCCGGCCTGCAAGGTGGTGCGCAGGTCCAGCCCCGCCGCCCCCGCCAGCGTCCCCGCCACCGCAGCCGACAGGGCCAGCACGCCCGCAAAGCCCGCCGCCAGATGCCGCGCCTTGGAGGTGGCGTGGCCCAGCCCCAACGACAGCCAGGCCAGGCCCAGGATGGCGATGGGGGCGGTGCGGATCGGCAGGTCCAGGCCGGCGGTGCGGAAATCGCCGGCCAGGAGCGGCAGGATCAGCGCCAGCGAGGCCAGCATCCGGTCAATGGCGCGGTTCTCCTCGGCCGCCAGGTCGTTGCGGTCGCGGGCCAGGACGATCACGCCAAGGCTGGCCAGCACCACCATCTGATAGATCATCAGCCCCAGCCCCCGCGTCGCCATGGGCAGCACGGCGGGCGGCAGGACGGCGGCCACCGCAAAGGCCAGCGTGCCCGCCAGCGCCAGCCATTTCAGGGCGGGCGGCGCGTGGCGGCGCAAGAGGCCCTCGGTCAGCGCCACGGCGGCCAGCGGCACGGCGCCGGCCAGCGCCACGGTCAGCCCGTCGAAGAGGCCAAGCCCGGTGGTCCAGCCGGCCACCCGCACCGCCATCAGCGCGGCCAAAAGGCCAAGGGCGGCGCGAAACCGTGCGGTCAGCGGCCCCGGCCCGGCGGCGCCGATCCGGCGTAGCACGATCAGCAGGCCAAGGGCGGCAAACAGCGAGGCCGCGCTGTCGGCCCAGAGGTCGGGTGTCATCGCGGCCCCCTGGCGCGGAGGATGCCGTGGTCGCGCCCGGCGTCCAGCCAGGCGACCAGCGGCAGGGCCAGCCGGTGCAGCGCGGCGCCGGTGGCGGCCAGCATCAGCCCCGCCAGCGACCGCCGCGGCACCGAGCGCGACAGATAGGCCAGGCCGGTGGGCAGGTCGGCCAGCCCGATCTGCAACAGGTCATCGCCGCGGTCATAGTCCAGCGCCTCGGCGCAAAAGGCGGCATAGGCCGGGTCGCGGTGCGGCGCGCAGTCCTGAAGCCGCTTCTTCAGCCCGTCCGAGCCGCCGGTATAGGCGTTGGTGATGGCAAAGCGGGCCTCGTCGAAACCCGCCTCGGGGCCGACGCCAAAGACATGGCGGTGGTGCTGCATGATCTGCCGTGCCACCAGAAGATGCGTCAGGCTGCGGCGCGGCGCCGGGCGGCCGGGGCGCGGCGGGGCGGGGAAGACCTGGCCGAAACTTTCGGCCACCATGCCGACCACGGCGGGCACCTGCGTCACGTTCGACACCCAGATCGGCCTGAGGCCGCCGCGCACCAGAAGCAGGAAACAGGTCAGTCCGTAGAGCACCCACGAGAGGCCGCGGGCGCGCTCTTCGGGGTCGACCAGCACAAGGCCCAGGTGCAGCACCTCGACCCGGCGGGGGCCAAGGGTCAGGTCCATCACCGCCAGCGCGTTGAAGGCCACGGGGCGGTTGTCGGCGGTGCGGCGGACCAGGGTGATGATCGACTGCGACAGCCGCTCGGGGTCGCCCGACAGCACGCCATAGCTCAGCGGGCCGCCGGGGGTGGCACGGGCGGCGACGGCGCGCAGGTCGGCCACCAGGGCGGCCAGGCGGTCGGGGTCCATCCACAGGCCCGGCCGTTCGATCACCCGCGCGGTGTAGCCC
>JAGPCN010000343.1 GCA_018058035.1 Fuscovulum sp. | reverse complement strand
GCGGGGGCTGGGCCGGGCGTGCCCAGCACAGGCGCCGCCGGTCCGGGCGAGGCGCCGGCGATGGTCACCGGCTCGGGGCCGGGTCCAGGCTCTGGCACGGGTTCGGGCACGGGTTCGGGGGCAGGGGCCTCGGCCACGCCCGCCGGCACCGGCCGGCGCACCTGGTCCTTGGGGTCGGACGAGGCCGCCATCGGCGGCGGCGCGGCCGCAGCGCCCGCGGCCCCTCCGTTGATCACCTGGTCGATCACCCCGCCGTCCGTCCACATCAGCGAGGCCGGGCTGCCCCCCACCGTCATCGAGGCAGCCATCAGGTTCAGGTGGTTGAAATATTGCGGCCAGACCACGATCGAAATCGTCGACCAGTCGCCATTGGTGAAATCCGACCGAGCATAGGCCGTCATGCCCTCGTCGATGCTGACCGAGGTGATCCACAGCTGGTTGTCGTTGTAGCGATAGGGCTCGGACCCGGCGATGGCCTTGCCGTAGAACCAGTCGTGCACATCCTGCATCCCGGCCTGGTCGGTGAACCGCACCATCAGGCTGAACCCGGTATCGTCCGACAGGAACTCGACCGCGTCGGGGTTGTCGACTTCTTTCAACAGATCGAACGGATGCAGGTACGACGTGTTGGTGGTGTCGGAATAGAACAGCTGCCAGCCATTGGCGACCCGCTCGTTCTCGAGGTTCATGATCAGGGCGTCGAGATGGCGGTAGGTCGGCTGCACATTGCCGACCTCGCGCCGCACCCAGGCCTCCAGCGCGGCCTGCGCGTCGGTGTTCCAGACCCCGTCGGTGAAGCCGTAGTAGTCGCCCGAGAAGGCCAGCGCGGCCTGCAATGTGGCGATGTCCTCGCGGCTCATCGGGGCGGGATCGAAGGCGCCGTCGATCCAGTCCTGCGCCGCGGCCGGCGGGGCCGGGGCAAGGATCAGCGACAGGCAAAGCATCACGGCGGAAAGGACGGCGCGCATCACTGCACTCTCTGGATTGCGGTCAAATCATCGCCGCCATGCTGCCCGGCTTTGCGTCGTTTGAAAAGTAAAGTTTCCTGACCGTTGCCCGCCGTTCCTGCCATCGGCCGGTGAAGCAATTGCGCGGCTGCCGCCGCAAGCCTTTTTCGTGGGGGCCGGCGTCGGTCCCGGTGGCCGATGTCGCCTGACGAGGGGCGCCGCCCCTCGAGCTCCCCGGGGTATTTTCCCCAGAATGAAGCAGCTTTCCTTCAGTCCGGTGCAAATACCCCCAGGGGGTTTGGGGGCAGGATGCCCCCATCAGCCGAGGAGGAGGCGACTGCCGACGACGAGAGGAAAGGCTTCGCCGCAAGGCGCCTGTTTCCTTACCGCCGGCGACCCTGCTCAAGGCGGCGGGGCGGGGTCAGGTGATGCTTTCCAGCCGTTCCTTCGACATGTCGCCGGGCACGATCGTGATCGGGATTGGCAGGCTGCCCGAGGTCCGGCTCATCGCCGTGACCAGCGGCCCCGGCCCGTGCTTGTCGGTGCCCGCGCCCAGCACCAGGACGCCGATCTGGGAATCTTCCTTGACCAGCGCCAGGATCTCGCTCACCGGGTCGCCCTCGCGGATCACCAGTTCGGGGTTCACCCCCTGCTTGTCGCGCATCCACTTGGCGAAGACCTCGAAATGCGCCTCGATCCGTTCGCGCGCCTCGGCACGCATCAGGTCGGCCACACCCATCCAGTGCTGGAACTCCTCGGGCGGGATCACCGACAGGATCGTCACCCCGCCGCCCGTGTGCGCGGCCCTAAGCGCGGCGAAGCGCATCGCGTTCAGGCACTCCCGACTGTCGTCCAGCACGACCAGAAACTTCCGCATCGCATCCCCCTTGGCGGCGCGATCATGGCCCGCCGCGGGGGCGAAAGGCAAGCCTCAGCCATCCCGCGCCTTCGCCTCGGCCTCGGGGTAGCGCAAGGCCATCAGCACCGACCGGGTCCCGTTCAGCACCAGAAGCGCGGCCCAGAGGCCGTGATTGCCGAAGGGCGGAAGCAGGACCGCCAGCGCGGCCAGGTAGACCAAGGCGCAAAGCACCATCAGGTTGCGCATTGTCCGCGTCAGGGTGGCGCCGATGAAGACGCCGTCCCAGGTCCAGGCGGCGCTGCCGATCAGCGGCGCGGCGACCAGCCAGGCCAGGTGGGCCCGCGCCTCGGTCCGCACCTCGGGTGCGGTGGCCATCAGGTCGATGATCGCGCCGCCCGCAAGGCCGAACACCAGCGCCAGCAGCGTCGCGCCGGCAAAGCCCCAGACCAGCGCCAGCCGGGTCGCCTGCCGCACCCGCGCCGGCGACCGCGCGCCGACCGCCTGGCCGACCAGAGTTTCGGCGGCGAAGGCAAAGCCGTCCAGCGCATAGGCGGTGATCTCGAGGAACTGCATCAGCACCTGGTTCGCCGCCAGCGTCACGTCACCCATCCCGGCGCCAAGGAAGAGGAACGAGGTGAAGCACAGTTGCAGGATCACCGAGCGGATCATGATGTCGCCGTTCACCGCCAGCATCCGCCGCAGCGCTGCCCGGTCGCCCAGCCGGGCACGGGCGGCGGCCAGGGCCGGGCCGAAGGCCGCCCGGCACAGCCAGAGCCCCAGTGCCAGCCCGATCCATTCGGCGATCAGCGAGGCCACCGCCACCCCCGCCACGCCCCAACCGAGGCCCAGCACGAAGCCCAGGTCAAGCGCGACGTTCAGACCGTTGATGCAGAGCTGAATTGCCAGGACGGCGCGGGTGCGCTCGATCGCGATCAGCCAGCCGGTTACGGCATAAAGCGCGATGGTGGCGGGCGCGCCCCAGATGCGGATCGACAGGTAAAGCCGCGCCATCTGCTCGACCTCGGCGCTGGCGGGGGCAAGGTGGATGGCTGCGCGGACCAGCAGACCCTGGGCCAGGATCAGCGCAATCCCGGCGGCCGTGGCGATGATCAGCGCCCGCAGCAGCACGGCCGAGCGCTCGGCCAGGTCGCCGGCGCCCTGCGCCTGGGCGGCCAGGCCGCTGGTGCCCATCCGCAGAAAGCCGAAGACCCAGTAGAGCGTGGCCAGGATCACGGCGCCCAAGCCCACCGCGCCGATCGGCGCGGCCGCCCCCATCTGCCCGACCACCCCGGTATCCACCGCCCCGATCAAGGGAACGGTGGCGTTCGACAGCACGATCGGCCCGGCGATGCGCCAGATCCGGCCATGAGTCAGCGGAGGGGATGCGTCGGTCACAGGGGCCTCGTCTGCGGCCCTTTCCTTCTACCGCTCTCGGCGGCGGAGGGAAGCAATAGCGCGGCTGCCGCCGCAAGTCTTTTTGGTGGGGGCTGGCGTTGCGCGGGATGGCCGATGTCGCCTGACGAGGGGCCCTGCCCCTCGAGCTCCCCGGGGTATTTGGGCCAGAATGAAGTCCATGCCCCTTCAGTCCGGTGCAAGTACCCCGGGGGGTTTGGGGGGCTGGCCCCCCATCGGCCGAG
>JAGPCN010000344.1 GCA_018058035.1 Fuscovulum sp. | reverse complement strand
CCATAGGGCCACAGCCGCAACGACGCCACCGTCTGCGGATGGCACAGGAAGCCGCTGAAATCATGCGTTTTGGCCAGCCCCACGGCGGGGTGGGCAAAGCCCTGCACCCGCAGCCAGTGGTAATAGCTGACCAGACGGTCCCAGGGGTTGCGCACCAGCGTCACCGTCTGGAACGCCTGAATGTCCTCCAGGCTGACCAGCCCCACGATGTCGGCCAGCGTGCTGTGCTTCCACAGCCGCCCTGCCGCCTTGACGCCCTTCCACCGCCCCGCCCGGGCCCGCGCCTTCGGCGTGTCGCCGATCAGGATGTCATCGCGGGCCGCGCGCCCCTCCAGCGCCAGGCTCAGCGCCGTCCCCCCGGTCTTCGGGATATGCACGAAGATGAACCGGCGGGCGCGGGAAATGATCATGGGGTCAACAGGTTGGGCGGCTGGCGACCCTCGGCGAAGGCGATCAGGTTTTCAACCGCCAGCATCCCCATCGCCTCGCGCACCTCAAGGCAGGCGGTGCCCAGATGCGGCAGCAGCGTCACGTTTTCCAGCTGCGCCAGCGCCTCGGGCACCTTGGGTTCGAATTCGTAGACATCCAGCCCGGCGCCGGCGATCCGGCCCTGTTGCAGCGCCGTGACCAGCGCCGACTCATCCACCACATCGCCCCGCGCGATGTTCACGAAGATTCCAGTTTCCTTCATGAAACCAATAGCTTCAGCGTCAATCAGATGGCGCGTCGCCGGCCCCCCCGGCACCGCCACCACCACGAAGTCGGCCGCCATCGCCTGCGCCAGCGGCACGGCGCGGGCAGGAACGCCCGGGTCCGCCACGGGGCTGCGGTTGTGGTAGACCACCTCCATCCCGAACCCGAAGTGGCAGCGCCGCGCAATCGCCTTGCCGATCCGCCCCATGCCGATGATGCCCACCGTCTTGGCCGAAACATGGGTGCCCAGCAGTTGCACCGGGTGCCAGCCGGTCCAGCGGCCGGCGCGCAGCATCCGCTCGCCCTCTCCCAGCCGCCGCGCCGTCATCAGGATCAGCGCCAGCGCGATATCGGCGGTGGCATCCGTCACCGCGCCGGGCGTGTTGGTCACCGCGACCCCCGCCGCCTTTGCGGCTGCCACGTCGATGTGGTTGTATCCGACGCCGAAATTCGCCAGCAGCCGGGCGCGGGGCGCTGGCACCTCGGCAAAGACCTCGGCCCGGTACAGGTCGCCCAGCGTCGGCAGGATCAGGTCGTAGTCGCGCAGGCTGGCGCGCAATTCGCCGGGGCTCATCGGGTCGGTGCGGTCGCGCAGCACCACGTCGAAACGGTCGGCCACGGCCTCGATCACCCGGTCAGGCAGGCGGCGCGTCAGCAACAGGCGCATCAGAACATCCTTCCGCCCAGGGGCACCTCATGGCCCGGTCCCAGCAGTACCACTTCGCCGGCTTCGTCGGGAAGGCCCAGCACCAGAACCTCGGACATCACCGGGCCGATCTGGCGCGGCGGAAAGTTCACCACCGCCAGCACCTGCCGCCCGACAAGCCCTTCGATCGTATAGTGTTTCGTGATCTGCGCCGAGGATCTTTTCACCCCCAGATCAGCCCCGAAATCGACCCACAGTTTGTAGGCGGGCTTGCGCGCCTCGGGGAAGGGTTCGGCCTTGACGATGCGGCCGACGCGGATGTCGACCTTGGCGAAATCGTCATAACCGATCATTTCCCCAACTCCCGCCCGCGGTCCGCCGCTGCCTTGACCGCGCGGCGCAGCAGCGCCGGAAAGCCGGTCTCGGTGTCCATCAGCACGGCCAGCGCCGCCGCCGTGGTGCCGCCCGGAGAGGTCACGTTGACCCGCAGCTGCGCCGCCGAGTCCGCCGAGCGGAACGCCAGTTCCCCCGCCCCGCAAACCGTGGCCCGCGCCAGCTGCATCGCCACCTCTTCCGGCAAGCCTTCGGCCACGCCGGCGGCGGCCATCGTCTCGATCAGGTGGAACACATAGGCCGGCCCCGAGCCTGACACCGCCGTCACCGCGTCGATCTGGTGTTCGCCCTCAAGGTCGACCACTTGCCCCACCGCGCCCATCAGTGCGCGCGCCAGCGCCAGATGCGCCGGCGTTGCATGGGCATTGCCGACAAGGGCGGTGATCCCGCGCCCCACCATGGCGGGGGTGTTCGGCATGGTCCGCACGATCGGCGTACGGGCGCCGAGGACGGCCTCGAAGGCGGCGATCGTGGTGCCCGCCGCGATCGACACGAACAGCGTCTCGCCATTGCCCAGGGCCTGCAACGCGGGCAGGGCGGCGCCCATCATCTGCGGCTTGACCGCCAGCAGCGCCACCGCCGGAGCCGCCGGAACCCCCTGGTTCAGATGTGCGCCGGTGCCCTTCAGCCAGTCCGAGGGCTGGGGCTCGATCACCCAGACCGAAGCCGCAGGCAGCCCCGCCTCCAGCCACCCGGCAAGCAGCGCCGAGCCCATCTTGCCGCAGCCCAAAAGCACAAGCCCTTTGCGGGCCACGATTTCCAGAGTCATGCCTACCCCCATCCTCGGGGGCGAAGGTTAGACCGGCATTCGGCCAGACGGAAGCACCTTCGCCGCGTTGGGAAGGCGGAGTTTTCAAAAACTCCGTGCCGGAAATTTCAAAATTTCCGGTCCGATTTCTTCGAAGAAATCGGCCCCTCAGGCCCGCCCGTAGGCTTCGGCAATGGCGACCTTCATCGCTTCGGCCGGCGTCTTGTCGCCCCAGGCCGCCAGTTGGAAGGCCGGGTAGAAGCGTTCCGCCGCCATCACCGCGCTGGCGATCAGCCGGTCGATCTGCTCCGGTCCCGCGATCTGGCCGCCCGCCAGGCACAGGCCATAGCGCCAGACCATCAGCTTCTGTTCCGCCCACCAGGTAAAGGCCCCGGTCCAGACCATGTCGTTGCAGCGGTTCAGCACGTCATAAAGCGCGCCCAGCTTGTCTTCCGGCGGCTCCATCTCGAAGGTGCAGATCAGCCGCAGCGTTTCGTCCTGCGCGCTCCAGGCCAGCGTCAGCGAATAGGTGCGCCACTGCCCTTCGACCGCCATGGCGATCTGGTCGTCGGTGACGCGGTCGAATTCCCAGTCATGATGGGCCGCCAGTGTCTCGACGATGTCGATCGGGTGCAGGTCGTCCGCCAGCAGGAAATCTTCGGAAAGCGACATGGCCCGGCCTCATGATGATGCCTCTGGGGCCTTGGTGACCCCTACAGGCAGGGTGTCTGGCAAGGTTCAGCGTTTGCCCGACGCCGACCTTACTAGATATAGTGAAGCGGGCGGGAAAGCCTGTAAAGCGATTTCTGGCCAAATCTTCTGTGGAAAAGCCCGAATGTGGCTCGCCACCGAAGTCTGCAGAGTTTGACACAAGAGTTTGCAGCGGGTCATGAAAAGGGAAGCGCGCGCTGAACGCCGAGGTCTACGCCTGGATTATCCCCGCAAACCTCTAGATAGGCACGG
>JAGPCN010000342.1 GCA_018058035.1 Fuscovulum sp. | reverse complement strand
CTGGGGGTGGACTGGCTGGCTCTGTCGTTCGTGCAGCGCCCCGAAGAAGTGCTCGAGGCGCGCGAGCTGGCCAAGGGCCGCGCCGCGATCCTGTCGAATATCGAGAAGCCAGCCGCCTTGAAGGCCTATGACGCGATCCTCATGGTCAGCGACGGGATCATGGTCGCCCGCGGCGACCTGGGGGTGGAACTGCCGGTGCATTCGGTGCCGCCGATCCAGAAGCGCCTGGTGCGCGGTGCCCGCGCCGCGGCCAAGCCGGTGATCGTGGCGACCCAGATGCTGGAATCGATGATCGAGAACCCGATGCCCACCCGGGCCGAGGTGTCGGACGTGGCGACCGCGATCTACGAAGGCGCCGACGCTGTGATGCTGTCGGCCGAAAGCGCCGCCGGCAAGTTCCCGATCGAGGCCGTCACCACGATGGACAACGTGGCCAAGTCGGTCGAAAAGGACCCGACCTATCGCAGCGTGATCGAGGCCAGCCGCGTGGTGAAGCGCGAAACCGTGGCCGATGGCATCGTTGCCGCCGCGCGCGAGATCGCCGAGGCGACCGACATCAAGGCGATCACCTGCTTTTCCCAGTCGGGCACCACGGTTTCCCTGGTGGCGCGCGAGCGTCCGGCCGTGCCGATCATCGCGCTGACCCCTTTGGTGACCACGGCACGGCGCATGGCGCTGACCTGGGGCGCGCATTGCGTGATCGTGCCGGAACAGGAACGCTTCAAGGGCGCGGTCATCAGCGCCGTCCGCGCCGCCCGCTCGGACGGGTTCGCGCGCGAGGATGACCACATCGTCGTCACCGCCGGCGTGCCGTTCAACGTGGTCGGAACCACCAACATCTTGCGCGTGGCCCCCTGTGACGAGCGGTTGATTTCCAAGGTGGACCCCGGCTAAGCTGACGTTGGGTCAAAGAGTTTCGAGGGTTTCATGGATACCGATCTGTTTCTGACCATCGGAATCGTGCTGGGCGTCCTGACCATCCCCTCGCTCTTGTCGGCCTGGGCCGAAAGCCGGGTTCCGCGCTTTGGCGCGATCATGCTGATGGCGGCGGCGGGCCTGATCGCCACCGCCATCTCGCAAAAACCGGGCGGCTACGAGTTTCAGGACATCCCCTCGACCATGCTGCATGTGGTCGGGCGCTACGTGAACTGACCGCCCCCGATCTGCGGCGGCATCGCGAATCCCCTTGCACCCTGGCCGGCCTGCGCCTATAGGCACGGCTTCGACAAAGACCCGCGCGCACGGGCGAAAAGTGGCATGCCTTGGCGCGCGATGAACACTGGAGAGTGAAATGCCCAAGATGAAGACCAAATCCGCTGCGAAGAAGCGGTTCTCGTTCACGGCCAACGGGCATGTGATCGCCGGCGCCGCCGGCAAGCGCCATGGCATGATCAAGCGCACGGCGAAGTTCGTCCGCAATGCCGCCGGGACCATGATCCTGAGCGACAGCGACGAGAAGATCGTCAAGAAGTACATGCCGTACAACCGCTGAGGAGAACCAGAGATGTCCCGCGTCAAATCCGGCGTTGTCACCCACGCCCGCCACCGCAAGGTGATCAAGAAGGCGAAAGGCTATTACGCCGCTCGCTCGACCAACTTCCGCACCGCGACCCAGGCCGTCGACAAGGCCCAGCAGTACGCGACCCGCGACCGCAAGGCCAAGAAGGGCCAGTTCCGCGCCCTGTGGATCCAGCGCATCAACGCCGCCGTCCGCCTGTTCGACCCGGCGCTGACCTATTCGCGCCTGATCAACGGCCTGGCCAAGGCCGGGATCGAGGTCGACCGCAAGGTGCTGGCCGACCTGGCCGTGCATGAGCCCGAGGCGTTCAACGCCATCGCCGACAAGGCCCGCGCCGCGCTGGCCTGATCCTTCGGCATCCGATTGCGGAAAGGCCCTGCCTCGGCAGGGCCTTTTTGCATTCCGGCGGGGGATTGTTCCATCGTCGCGAACAATCCCCCGCCCAGCCGCATTTCCGCCCGAATCGGCCACGAAGGGTAAACAATCGTTAACCTTTACCCTGGTGTCCGAATGTCCCTCCCGATCCCCCTGCCGCTTGGCCTTGCCGCCTTCCTGATGCCCGAAGGCCCCGGGATGTGGCACGAATTCGCCCTCGGGCTGGACTTTGCGCATCCCCGCGCCACGATCGACCTGCTGATCGCCGCCGATGCCGTGACCCGCCGGCCGGACTGCGACCGCGCCACCGCCGCGCTGATCCTGGCCAAGGCCTCGCTGGCCGGGTTCCATCGCGGCCAGTGCCCGCCCGGCTATGACGAAACCGCCGCCCGGGCCTTTGTCGTGCGGCTGACCGATGCGCTGATGACCGGCGCCTTTGCCCGCGCCGACCTGGCCCTGCCGCCCTCCGCGCTGCGGCTGGTGCAGGCCCAGCTTGGGCCGCGCGGCCCGCTGCCGATGCCGCCCTTCGCCTTCGGCTGCCACGTCGCCGGCGCCCGCTACGGCTTTGCCGGCTGGCACCCGGTCGTCGTCCCGACGGAACGGCGCCACGCCGCCTGAGGCTTGCATTCGCGGGGCCGCCCCGCTAACCCGTCCCCGCAACAGCGGAGGCGTCCATGGACCTGTCGGGTATCCGGGGAAAATTCATCCAGGCGGTGGCAAATGCCGCCAACGAGGCCGCGCTGGAAGAGGTGCGCGTCGCCGCCCTGGGCAAGAAGGGCGAAATCAGCGCCCTGATGGCCACCCTTGGCCGGATGGAGCCGGAGGAGCGCAAGGCCGCCGGGGCCACCCTGAACGCCCTCAAGGATGAGATCGACGCCGCCCTGCGCGCCCGCAAGGCCGCGCTGTCGGATGCCGCGCTGGACGAACGCCTGCGCTCGGAATGGCTGGACGTCACCCTGCCCGGCCGCCCCCGCCCGCGCGGCACCATCCATCCCGTCAGCCAGGTGATGGACGAACTGACCGCGATCTTCGCCGACATGGGGTTTTCCGTCGCCGAAGGCCCGCAGGTCGAAAGCGACTGGTACAACTTCGACGCGCTGAACATCCCGCCGGAACACCCCGCCCGGCAGGAACACGACACCTTCTTCATGGCCCGGGCGGAAGGCGACACCCGCCCGCCGCATGTGCTGCGCACCCATACTTCTCCGGTCCAGATCCGCGCGATGACGGAACAGGGCGCGCCGATCCGCGTGATCGCGCCCGGCCGTGTCTACCGGATGGACATGGACCAGACCCACACGCCGATGTTCCACCAGGTCGAAGGCCTGGCGATCGACCGCGACATCAGCATGGCCAACCTGAAATGGACGCTGGAGGAATTCTGCCGCGCGTTCTTCGAGGTCGACCGCGTCGAACTGCGCTTCCGCGCCTCGCATTTCCCCTTCACCGAACCCTCGGCCGAGGTCGACATCCGCTATTCCAACGTCGGCGGCCAGCTTCGCATCGGCGAAGGCGACAAGTGGATGGAGATCCTCGGCTCGGGCATGGTG